>CAIRBY010000158.1 GCA_903876865.1 uncultured Acidobacteriia bacterium | reverse complement strand
GCGGAACCGCCTGCCCTACTCAATGTACGGACACTTGCAGTTCAAAACCGCGGATTCGCCGGCCACCCACTACGATGTCCCATTGCCCTATTTCCTGTTAACTGGCGGACGGGGGTCTTTCGGGAGGTCGTCCGGATTGCCATACTTCCAGTCGGCAGGATTGCGCGGAGGGCGGAATTCCTCTGTGCTGAAGATGCGCCACTCTTCGTTGGGGCGGCGGATGCCCAGGATCAGGCAGAGTTGATCGGCCGGTCCCTGAAAATACGACACGCGGATGCGGTGGATGCCGCCCTTCAGGCTCAGTTCGCGGTAGGCGGTCCTGGTGGGGTGAATGCCATCGTTATCGATCGCCTCTTTGCCATCGATGTAGAGCTTGGCGCCATCGTCGCTGGCGATGCCGAACTTGTACTTGCCTGGCTTATCGACGTAAAAGAAGCCCTGATAATCGATGGCGAACCACTCGAAACGATCGGTGATTCCGGGGAAGCCATCTCTGAAATTGCGCGGAACGATGTTGAGCGAATTGGCCCACACGCTGCCGATGGGTTCGAGCTTCTCGAATTTCGGCAACTGGTCCGTGCCGGGCTCGAGCAGATAGATGTCGCCGCGCATGCCGAAGGGGTCCACCACCGTCACGCCGAAGGTGGTGGGCGGGGCGTCGGGCATTTGCGCCGCTGCCCGCGCGGCCGCGAGAGCGAGCACCGCCAATCCTGAGAGCCACCTTCGCATCGATCCGGACGCCCTTCCGTGTTGCTACTTCTTGCCAACCGGCAGGGTCAGTGATCCAACCGCGCCGCTGCCGCGATCATAAACCAGCACGCGCAGAGTTTGCACGCCCTCTTCGAGCACGATCCGCTTTTCCAGGTGAATGCCTTCGCGCAGGGCCTTGTCCATTTCCTCAGCGGAGAGTTTGGGCAGCAGTTGATCCACTGGGAATACCTCGGTCCGGCCATCCTTCAGGTAGCCGACCACGCTCACCGCTGCGCGCGCGGAGCGGAGCGGTCCATCGTCGAAGAAATGCAGGTCGGCGGCATCCACGCGAATGCTGAGGTCCACACTCAGTGCGGCTTGGGGACGCTCCGCCGCCTGCGCATAGATGCCGATTTCGGTGGCGTCGAAGGCGCTGGTGATGGCGGCTTCGACGGCTGTCTTTTCCTGATCGCCCTCGGCGGCGAGATCGGCGAAGGCATAGTAGCCTTGCTTGGTTTCGAGCTTCACGCCCTTGCGCGGGGTGGCAACGCGGAGCTTGTGATACTTGCCGTCCCAACCGGCGGCGGGCGGTTCGAAAGACATCACGTAGCTCATGCGCGCATCGAGAGCGGCGCGTGCAATGGCGCCGCGGATATCCGGGGTCATGAAGGCATGGCCGCCGGTCAAAGCAGCGAACTGATCGAGCGTATCGATCGACGCCATGCCGATCCCCGATCCGGTCCCGCCCGGTCTTGCGAGGTCGGCGGCCATGCCCCCATCATTTCCCGAGGAGCGCATGGATTCGGGTTGGCGCACCGTGTAGACGGCCACTTCCGCGCGGTCGAGCGTGGCGGTGAGGCGCTGGAGCAGGGGTGTGTAATCGACTTCGCCGAAGTTGCCGGTACTCTGCGGTGTAAGCGAGATGGGGACGCCGTGGCTGATCCAGATGAGGCCCTTGCGCCCGGGTGCGGCGGCGATGCGTTCGGCCATGGTGGCGAGCGCTTTGTAGGTCATGCGCACGCGCGAATCCACATCGATGAAGGGGTTGAGGCGGAAGGTCTCGCGCGAGGCGTTTTCCAGTAGAGACTTAACGTCGTCGGTCCACGGGTGAGCATCGGGTGCGCGGGTCTTGCCGGCGTCGGCCAGGCCATGCACGGGGTAGAGGGTGCCGTTCATGGTTAGGATGTAGAGGAAGAGCGTGTCGCTGCCCTCGACGTGTTGGAGCGCGGGCGTGAGTTCGTTGAGCATGTAAGCGCGATCCTCGAAGCGGGCGTTGAGCAGGTCGAAGAGGATGACGGTAACGCGCGACATCGGCGTGCCCTCACGGTTGGAGCGCTCGCCGGGGGCCGGGCGCATGAGGCGCTTCAGGCTGCCATCGTTGCGGCGGAAAGAGAGGATGCGTTGCGGCTTGGAGCCTTCGAAGACCTGGAACTCTTCGCGGGTGAGATCGGTGACTGGTTGGCCTTTGGCGTCCCTGGCGACGACGTTGAGGTTGATCACCGGCGCGGCTACTTGGCCCTGTGCAGACTGGACGGGAGGCCCACCCTGCGCGGAGAGCGTCGTGCCCGCAAGCAGGCCCGCCAGCAGGGCCATCGACATCTGCTTCATAGCTAGATTGTCGCGCACGGTCGAGGCGGGCGAATGGAATTCTTCGCCGCTTGGAGGGCTGGACGGGCCTTCCCTGCAAGCGCGTTACAATCCCAAACATGGCTTCACTCGATCTTGCCGCGCTCGCTCAATTCGATACGCCGACCATCTGCAACACCATCGAGCTGTTTCAGGTGCGTCCGCGCACGGTGGGTTACATGGATTCCCGAATCCGCGCGTGCTTCCCGGAGATGCCTCCGGCAGTGGGCTACGCCGCCACGGCCACCATGCGGTGCGCCGAACCGCGCCGGGACGGGGATGTCTACGAGACGCTGGATCAGCAGGTGTCCCGCTTTGCCGAACTGCCGGGCGCGCCGATCGTGGTCTATCAGGATCTGGACGACCCCTGCCTTGCCGCGACTTTCGGCGAAGTGATGTGCACTACCTATAAAGCGTTCGGCGCGCAGGCGCTGATCACTTCCGGGGCGGCGCGGGATCTGGACCAGGTGCGGCGGATCGGCTTCCCGGCCTTCAGCAACGGGGTGATCTGTTCGCACGGTTACAGCCATACGGTGGATCTGCACCGACCCGTGCGGGTGGGCGGGCTGACGATACACCCCGGCGATCTGCTGCACTGTGACGCCAATGGTGTGGCCACGATTCCACTGGAGATCGCGTCGGAAATTGCCGGTGCAGCGGCCGAATTCATGCAGACGGAGGCGATCGTATTGGAGTATCTGACTCGGCCCGAGGTGACGGTGGCCGGTTTTGGCGAGGCGCGGCGGGGCATGATGGAAGCGCAGGCGGCGCTCAGCCGGCGGGTGCGGGCGGCGAAGTAAGAGCGGGGTCACGGGTTTGGGCGGTCCGAAAGGGGCGGCGACGGGGCCGCTGTTTGGTGCGCGCTCGACGTGCGCCATTTTCGCGTACTTCCCCAATCTGCATAAAAGAGCTACAATAGGGTTTGAGTTGTCGAACCAGCGCAGTGGGCGAAAGCCCACTTTTTTGTTGGTGTTGGCAATTTCGGGAAATATGCGGCAACCGGCGTCGGCAAAAATCGAAGAATTGGCCCAACAAGTCGCGCAATCCCTGAGCCTGGAACTCGTCGAAGTCGAAGTCAAGGGCGAAGGGAATGCGGTGCTGGTGCGTGTTTCGATCGACAAGCCGGGCGGAGTGACCCACGGAGATTGCGAGCAGGTATCGCGGGAATTGGGCGCGATGCTGGACGCCGACGATCTGCTTCCGGGGCATTACACTCTTGAAGTCAGCTCCCCGGGTGTGGAGCGCAAGTTAAACAAAACACAGGACTACCAGCGATTCCAGGGGCAGAAGGCGAAAGTCACGCTGCGCGAACCGGTGGAAGGCAAGCGCACGTTTGAAGGGACTCTCGCCGGTTATGCGGACGGCCAGATCCTGCTTGAGACGGAGCCGGGGAAGACTCTTCAGCTCCCGTTCGACCAGGTTCGCAAGGCCAACCTGAAGTTTGAGTGGTAACGGACTGGTAACAATCGTACCTACAAAATATTTGAATTGGAAATAAAGAGGGCACCTTGGAAACGATCTTTCAATCCATCGAAATCTTGAGCAAGGAAAAAGGCATCAATCCGCAGATCGTGCTGGACGCGGTCAAGGATGCGATGTTGATTGCCGCCCGCAAACACTACCGCACGAATGAAGACTACGTGGCGGATATGGACCCCAAGACCGGGGCGATCAAGCTCTACGCCGTGAAGAAGGTCGTGGAGGCGGTGGAAGATCCTACTCACGAAATGACGCTGGCAGAGGCCAGGCGGATCGACCCGAAGGCGGAAGTCGGCGCCGACGTCAAAATTCCGAAAAACACCGATGCGCTGGGCCGCATCTCCGCGCAGACCGCCAAACAGGTGATCTTCCAGAAGGTGCGTGAAGCGGAGCGGGAAACGGTATTCAACGAGTATTCGGGCCGCACCGGGGAACTGGTCAACTGCGTGATCAAGCGCGTGGAGGGTCCGGATTATATGCTGGACCTGGGCAAGACCGAAGCCAAGCTGCCGAAGAAAGAGCAGTCGCGCCTGGAAGGTTACAGCGTGGGCGACCGTGTCCGCTGCGTGATCAAGCTGGTGGACAAATCGAGCAAGGGTCCGGGCGTGTTGGTCTCGCGCGCGGCGCCGGAAATGGTAATGCGCCTGTTCGAACAGGAAGTGCCGGAGATCTACGATGGCACGGTTTCGATCAAGGGCTGCGCGCGGGAAGCCGGCGAGCGCACCAAGATCGCGGTGCAGAGCCGCGACCGCGATGTGGATAGCGTGGGCGCGTGCGTCGGCATGAAGGGCATGCGCGTGCAATCGATCATCCGCGAACTGCGCGGAGAGAAGATCGACATCATCGAGTATTCGGACGATCCGGTGACGTTCGCTACGCATGCCTTGAGCCCGGCGAAAGTCAGCCGCATCACGGTGATCGATGCGCTGGAAAAGCACATGGAAGTGATCGTCGACGATTCGCAGCTCTCTCTTGCCATCGGCAAGAAGGGGCAGAACGTGCGGCTGGCGGCGAAGCTTCTGGGCTGGAAGATCGACATCAAGAGCGAAGAAGAAAAACGCCAGGAAGTGGAATCGCAGATGGCTGCGCTGGTGGCTCCGGGCGCGCCGGTTTCGGTGCTGCTGGATTACGGCATGCCGGAAGTGCTGGCGGAGCGGCTGTTGGAATCGGGCATCGGCACAATCGAGAAGCTGGGCGCGATGACACCGGAGGAATTGGAGCAGATTCAGGGCATCGGTCCGGAATCTGTAGGCCCGATTCAGGACGCCGTCGTGGCGTATTACAGTCAGTTTGAAGATCCGGCCGCGGAAAATGCGGAGCCGGCGGTTGAAGAGGGTGAAGTGGAAGCCTCCGAAGCCGCTCTGGAAGAAGTTGCGGAAGAAGTTGCGGAAGCAGTAGCGGAAGAGGCGGAAACGGTGTCCGCCGAAGCAGCCGTCGCAGCAGGCGACGAAGAGGAAAGCGTGTCCGGCGAAGGTGAAACTGTGCCCGTGGAAGGCGAAGAGGCCGGGGAACAGTTTGCTACCATAGAGGACGCGGATTCTCCTCACAATCACACCGAGGGTGCGGGTCCGGAACAGGTTCCGGAAGAAGGCAGCGGCGAATAGCGGCTCCTTCGCGGGTAATAAGCAGATTGCTTTGTCTATGAAGAAGATTCGAATCAACGAGCTGGCGCGGGAATTGGAAGTTAAAGCTCACGAAATACTGGAGCGGCTCCCGGAACTGGGCGTCTCTGAAAAGAAGACGCACTCCAGCTCAATCGATGAGGACGTGGCGATTAAGCTGCGTCAGTATTACGGACAAGACGTGCCGGATTACGTGCACGACCCGAATGCGGATGATTCGGGCTCCGAAGAGCATCATGACCACCATGACCACCATGAGGAGCATCATGAGGAGCGCGCCGACGCCGCGCCGCCGCAGGAAACTGCGGCGCCGGTGGTGCACGCCCATGCTCCCGCCCCTGTAGCTCCCCCCGCAGCGGCTGAAGCCGCGCCGGTGGTGAAAGAAGAGAAGCCCGCGGCCGAAGAGCCGGCGCGCCCGATGGCGCCGATTCGTCCGCCACTGGCGACGGGACGGCCCATCCATCCGCCGATCGGCGGAGGTGTGCCGCAGCGTGCGGAAGGCCCGCGCGCCGCACCGGCGCCGCCGCAGGCGATGCCGTTAGCGCCCACGCGGCCGCTGGCTCCCGCAACACCGGTGGCGCACGCCCCGGCAGCGCCCTCGCATCCCGCGTCGCCGGCTGGTCCGGCAGTTCCGCAATCGACGCATACGCCGCCCGCCGCGGTGTTCGCGCCCGGCCGCCCCGCTGCGCCCACGGCCAAGCCGTTGCCGGCCGCGCCGCGTCCCGGCCAGGTGCTTTCGGGTCCGCGTCAACCGTTCCCCTCGTCTCCCGCTCCCGGCGCGCCGCAACAGCGCCCGCAGGCCATTCCGCGTCCGCCGCAGCAGTCGCTGCGTCAGGATGCCGGGCCGCGTCCGAGCGGTCCCGGCGCACCGGCCATGCCGATGCCGCCGCAGCAGCGTCCGCTGGCAGGGCAGCCCGCCGCGCGTCCGGTGGTGCCGCCTCGCGCCGATCTGGCCGCGAAGCTGAGTTCCCGCCCGATGATGCCGGCCCAGCCGGTGCAGCCGCGTCCTGGAATTCCCAAGGCGCCGAGTTCGCCGGTTCCGGGTCAACCGATTTATCGTGGACCGATTCGTCCGGGCCAGCCGATGGTGGCGAAGCCGGGCGTTCGTCCCGGCCTGCCGCCCTCGCGTCCGGCCGGACCGCGTCCGCAACACCCCACTTCCCGCGGCCGTCTCGAACCCGGGATGGCAGTACCGCCGCCGGCCGAGCCGGCACGCGGACGTCCGGGCCAGCGCCCGGTACGCCAGCAGCGCGAGCGGGTGGAAGAAGAGAAGGTACTGCGTCCGCAGCGCCGCCACGTGGAATCCGGTCCGCCGCCGATCAGCCGCGAGATCACGATCTCCGAAGGCATCACGGTAAAGGAACTCAGCGAGAAGCTGGACGTGAAGGCCAATCTGGTGATGAAGAAACTGATGGACCGCGGCATCTTCGTGGCCATCAACCAGACTCTGGACGCCAAGCTCGCCACCGAAGTGGCGCGCGATTTCGGCGCCTCCACGGCCACGGTGAGTTACGAAATCGAAGCCATGCAGTCGGTGGAAGAGGCCGAAGATACGAAAGACCTCTCCCGGCGCGCGCCCGTGGTCACCATCATGGGTCACGTCGATCACGGTAAGACTTCGCTGCTCGATGTCATCCGTACCGCCAATGTGGCGGGACGCGAAGCCGGTGGCATCACCCAGCATATCGGCGCGTACCAGGTGGAGATGAAGGGTCGCAAGATCGTCTTCATCGATACGCCTGGCCACGAAGCCTTCACGCGCATGCGTTCCCGCGGCGCCAAGGTGACGGATATCGTCATCCTGGTGGTGGCGGCGGACGATGGCGTGATGCCGCAGACCATCGAAGCGATCGATCACGCCAAGGCAGCCGGCGTGCCCATCATCGTAGCCATCAACAAGATCGATAAGGCCAACGCACAGCCGGAGCGCATCAAGCAGCAGTTGAGCGATCGCGGGCTGGTTCCGGAAGACTGGGGCGGCGATGTGGTCATGGTGCCGCTCTCGGCGCGCACGCAGGAAGGCATCCCGCTCCTGCTGGAAATGATTCTCCTCGTCGCGGATATGTTGGACCTGAAGGCCAACCCCAACCGCCCGGCGATGGGCACGGTCATCGAAGCCCAGTTGGATCGCGGTCGCGGTCCGGTGGCGACGGTGCTGGTGCGCAACGGTACGCTCGCGGTGGGTGACTTCTTCATCTGCGGCGCGGTGTTCGGCAAGGTTCGCGCAATGCAGAACGATCGCGGCGGGCAGATCCGCAAGGCGGAGCCCTCCACCCCGGTGGAAGTGCTCGGTCTGGATTCGCTGCCGGAAGCCGGAGACGACTTCCAGGTAGTGACGGATACGGCCAAGGCGAAGCAGATTGTCAGCTTCCGCGATCAGCGTTTGAAGGAAGCGGCGCTGGCCAAGAGCAGCCGCATCACGCTGGAGCAGCTGCATAAGCAGATGAAGGCCGGCGAAGTGAAGGAACTGCCGATCATCATCAAGACGGACGTGGGCGGTTCGGCCGAAGTGCTGACCGAGACGCTGACGAAGCTTTCCAACGATAAGGTCCGCGTGCGCGTGATTCACTCCGGCGTGGGCGCGATCAACGAAAGCGACGTGTTGCTGGCCTCGGCTTCCAATGCGATTGTGATCGGCTTCAACGTGCGGCCGGAACGCAACGCGATGGCGACGGCGGAGCAGGAGAAGGTGGAAGTGCGGTTGCACACCATCATCTACGACCTGACCGACGAAATTAAGAAGGCCATGAGCGGTTTGCTCGCGCCGGTGTTCCGGGAAGTCTACCGGGGCAAGGCCGAGGTCCGCGAGACCTTCCGCATCAGCAAGGTGGGAGCGGTTTCCGGCTGCCAGGTGCTGGATGGCACCATCACGCGCGACAGCGAGTACCGTCTGGTGCGCGACAATGTGGTGGTCCACACCGGGAAGATCGGTTCGTTGCGTCGCTTCAAAGACGACGTCAGCGAGGTCAAGACCGGCATGGAATGCGGCATCACGCTGGCGAACTTCTCCGATACCAAGGCGGGAGACATCATCGAAGCCTTTGCCACGGAGCGGGTTGCCACCGAGGTGTTCGTCTAGATCGGACGTTTGCTCCGATGGCGGCGATAGGCGTACTCACGCTCGAATTGCGGGTGGAATGCTCGCATTCGCTGAAGGAAAAGCGCCACGTGGTGCAGAGCCTGAAAGACCGTCTGCGGCACAAGTTCAACGTGGCGGTGGCTGAGATTGACCATCAGGATCTGTGGCAGCGGGCAACGCTGGCGGCAGTGACGGTGTCGAGCGACCGCGGGATCGCGGAAAAGACGCTGCTCGGCGTGGAAGAGGAAGCTGCTTCCATGGCGGGTGGCGCGCTCGTGGGAACGTCCGTGGAGTGGATCGAGTAAGCGGTCAGGAAACTGGCGGTATGGACGAACGACGCACATTACGAGTCTCGGAACTGGTCCGGGAAGAACTTACGGAGATGGTTGCCTTCGAGATGGACGATCCGCGCCTGTTGGACGCGGAGATCACCGTGGTCGAGGTGAGCCCGGATTCGCAGTACGCCAAGGTGAAAGTGGCGCTGCGGGGCGACGAACGCAGCCAGAATCAGGCGATTGCGGCGTTGACCGGCGCGTCTGGCTTTCTGCGCCGCGAATTGGCCTCCCGGCTGCAACTGCGGCACGTCCCGGAACTGCGATTTGAGAAAGATAAGAATCCCGATGCCATGGGGCGGGTGGATATCTTACTGCGGCGCGCGAAAAAATCTCGGGGGCGCGACTAAAATCGACCCTAATCTCCAACAAAATGTGATAGTTTTGTTTCTGTTGGCGGCTTTTGCGGCGAACGGGCAACAGACCCAGCAGCAGACTCGGAGGCAGCCTGGACAGCAGCCCATGCTGCGGCTCGAAAAGAGCGCCGATGCCATGGGATCGACCTATTCGATTGCCCTGTACGGGAGCGACCGGGTGCAAATGGAGGCGGCGGCAGACGCCGCGTTCGATGAGGTCCGGCAGTTGGACGACCTGCTCTCTAACTACAAGCCTGAAAGCGAGTGGAGCCAGGTCAACCAGGGAGCGGCAGCGAAACCCATGAAGGTTTCCCCGGAACTGTTCCGGTTGCTCGGTGACTGCCTGCGGTACAGCCGGGAAAGCGAAGGCGCTTTCGACATCACGGTGGGACCGCTGATGCGGGTTTGGGGATTTTACAAGGGCACGGGCCACTTGCCCCACAAACCGGAGGTTCTGGCGGCGCTGGCCAAGGTGGGTTACCGGCATGTGCATCTGGACGAAGCGGCGCAAACGGTGAGCTTCGACCGTGCCGGGGTGGATCTGGACCCGGGCGGGATCGGCAAAGGTTACGCCGTGGACCGGATGGTGGAAGTGCTGAAACGGAACGGCGTGAAAATCGCGTTCGTAGCCGGATCCGGCAGCAGTATTTACGGAATGGGAGCGCCGCCGGAAGAGCCACGAGGCTGGGCGGTCAAGATCAAGGATCCCTGGGAGCAGCGCAGGACGCTGGCGGAGGTCTGGTTGAAGGACGCATCGATGTCCACCTCCGGGAGTTACGAAAAGTTTTTTCGGGCGGAAGGCAAGATTTACGCCCACATCATGGACCCGCGGACCGGATACCCGGCGCAGGGAAGCGTTTCGGTTTCGGTGATTGCGCCGCGGACGATCGACAGCGAGGCGTGGGCCAAACCTTATTTTGTGAATGGCCGCCAATGGGCGGTGAAGCATCGGCCAAAGGATTTTCAAGTGTTCTTTTGCGAAGACAGGCCGCAAGACAGGCAGAAAGACAGGATGGACAAGCCATGCGCGTGGCTCCAATGACAAGCCGGTTTCTAGATGCATGCCGCAGACGGCCCACGGACGTGCGTCCGGTGTGGTTCATGCGGCAGGCGGGCCGGTACATGAAGCAGTACCGCCAGATTCGCGATAAACACGGCATTCTGGAAATCTGTAAGCGGCCGGACCTGGCCGCGACAGTGACCCTGCAGCCGATTGAGGCGCTGGATGTGGACGCGGCGATCATCTTCGCGGACCTTCTGCTGCCGATCGAGCCGATGGGGCTCAAGCTGACCTACGAGAAGGGCGAAGGCCCGGTGATTCACAATCCGGTCCGCACCAGCGACGACGTGGATTCGCTTTCGACCACCAATACCGATGACCTCGGTTACGTGGGCGAGGCGATTCAGCAGGTGGTGCGGGCGCTCGCCGGCAAGGTGCCGGTGGTGGGCTTTGTGGGCGCGCCGTTTACGATGGCGAGCTACATGATCGAAGGCGGCGCGAGCCGCAACTTCGTGCGCACCAAGAAGCTGATGTACAGCGACGAGACGCTGTGGCGCCGGCTGATGGGCAAGATTGTGGACGTGCTGGCTCCGTTTGCGCATTCGCAGGTGGCCTCCGGCGCGCGCGCCATTCAGGTGTTCGATAGCTGGGTGGGCGCCCTGGGCTCGGACGATTATGTCCGCTACGCGGCGCCGTACTCGCGGGCGCTGATCGAACGCATCCGCTCCACGGGCGTTCCCGTGATCCACTTCGGCACCGGCGCGAGCGGCTTCTTCCGCGAACTCCACGCGGCGGGCGGCGATGTGATGGGCGTGGACTGGCGCATCAATATCGATCAGGCGTGGATGGACATCAGCTACCGCTCGGCGATTCAGGGCAACCTGGACCCGGTGGCGCTGTTTGCGCCGCTGCCGGAACTGCGCGCCAAGGTACACGAACTGCTCAAACGCACGGGCACCCGCCCGGGCCATATCTTTAACCTGGGCCACGGAATTCTGCCGGAGACGCCGGTAGAGAATGTCAAAGCCGTGGTCGAAATGGTGCGGGAATTCCGTCCGTAATCATCATCGGTGGGGGCATCAGCGGGCTCTCCTCGGCCTACTACCTGGCCAAGGGCGGAGAAAATCCTGTGATCCTGGAATCGCGCAGCCGTCTGGGCGGCGTGATTCAGACCGAGAAGATTGAAGGCTGCACGATCGAAGCCGGGCCGGACAGTTTTCTGGCCGTCAAGCCGGCGGCGATGGACCTGATCCGCGAACTCGGCATGGCCGGTGACGTGATCGGTTCCAACGACCATTTGCGCATCACCTACGTCCGCAAGGGCGGTAAGCTGGTGCCGCTGCCGGACGGGCTCATGATGATGGTGCCCACCAAGATTCTGCCGCTGGTGGGAACCGGGCTGCTCAGCCTGGGCACCAAGATCCGCATGGGGCTGGAACTGATCCGCGCCCCAAAACCACACACCGAAGACCAATCCGTCGCCGATTTCGTGCGCGAGCACTACGGGCAGGAGGCGGTGGACTACCTGGCCGAACCCCTGCTCAGCGGCATCTATGGCGGCGATCCGCGCGAGTTGAGCGTGGCGGCGGTGCTGCCGCGCTTCGTCGAACTGGCCGCAAAGTATGGGAGTTTGACGCGCGGCGTATTGGCCTCTCGCGCCCAGGCCCCCAAGACCACGACGCCGGCTCCGCTGTTCCGCACGCTGAAAGGTGGGCTGGGGCAACTGGTGGAGGCGCTGGAGACCTCGATCCGGGGCAAGGTGACGGTGCGGCAGACGCGCGTAGAGTGCGTGGAGCGCACGGCTTCGGGCGGTTTCCGCGTGCGCGCGGATGGCGAATGGATGGAAGCGGACCGCCTGATCATGGCCTGCGAGGCGCACTCCGGCGCGGCGCTACTGCCCGCGGTGGATGGGCGCATCGCCGAGTTGCTGGGCAAAGTAGGATACAGTTCCTCCATGACGGTGGCTGTGGGGTATGATGCCGCCGATTTCGCGCAACCGCCTGCGGGGTTCGGCTTTCTGGTGCCCAAGAAGGAACGCAAGCGCTTGGTGGCTTGCACATGGGTGGGCACCAAGTTCTCTTACCGCGTTCCCGAGGGCAAGATTGTGGCGCGCTGCTTCCTCGGCGGCATGGAAGACGCGGGCGTATTGAAGGAAAGCGACGAGGCGATCGCGGCGACGGTGGAAGCGGAGTTGCGGGAAGTGGCGGGCGTGACGGCGAAGCCGAAGTTCACTCGGATTGCGCGCTGGCCGCGCTCGATGGCGCAGTACACGGTGGGGCACACGGTGCGGCAGGCGGAGTTGGAGGCGCGGTTGGGCGAAATCGCGGGTCTGCACGTGGCGGGGAATGCGTATCAGGGAATTGGCATTCCCGATTGCATCCGCATGGGGCGCGCCGCGGCGGAGTCCATCCTCAAATCGTAACCGTGCGAGATCCGTAACCAGTGCATCTGCAAGCTACAGCATAGGTGTCGGACCGACTTCAGCAACACCCGCCAGAACAGGTTCCCCACCGGCGACGGACTCGTATTTCGGCTTGGCCTGCGGCAGGGCTGCTTGAGGCCCTCCCAATGCGGCTTAAAAAGCGGATTAGCCGGACAGGTCACGAACGTCGAGGACCTGTCCCACTCGCTGCCACGGGAAAGGGCAGGTGTTCGGCGTGCAAGGTGTCGTCCGGGGAGAGGGCGATCAGGCGGGCGATGCAGCTTTTCAATTCGCGCACATTCCCGGGCCAGGAGTGTTCCAGGATCCCTTCCAGGAGTCCCGGGCCGAAGCGGTAGTGGCGGCCGGTTTGGCCCAGGAAGTGGCGGATGAGAGCGGGCAGGTCGCCGATGCGGTCGCGCAGCGGGGGGAGTTCGATGGCAATCGTGTTGAGCGCGAGGTAGAGGTCGAAGCGGAAGCGGTCCTGCTCCGCCTCCGCGATCAGGTTGCGGCTGGTGGCGGCGATGATGCGGGGGC
>CAIRBY010000157.1 GCA_903876865.1 uncultured Acidobacteriia bacterium | reverse complement strand
TTGGCTTCTGCGTCACCGATGATCTGTTCCTTGGCGGCGTCCCATCGCAGGGAGCGGCCGAGGCGGGTGGAGATGTTGCCGAGGTGGCACATGATGGCGGAGCGGTGGCCCTCCTCGACATCGGCATTGGGACGCTTGCGACTCTTGACGCAATCGAGGAAATTGCGCGCGTGAGCGGCGTTGAGGTCGTTGCCCTTCACGGTGAGGGCTTCCATGGCCGGCTTCTTGTCTTTTCCGGGGCCGATCTTCTCCGGGAAGATCTGGAAGTTGGGGCGGGTGAGAGACATCATGCCCTTGGAGCCATAGATATCGAGAGTTACACCCTTAGCGCCCTCCGCCGCTTCACTTACAGTCCAACTTACTACGACCTTCGGGAACTGGTAAGTCACCTCCTGCAGGTCGGGCGTCTCGCCGCCATCCGTGAGGGAGTAGCGTCCGCCGAAGCCTGCAACCACGGTGGCGGCATCGGCACCGGTGATCCAGCGGGCGATATCCAGATGGTGTGCGCCCCAGTTGGTCATCTGGCCGCCGGAGTAGTCCCAGAACCAGCGGAAATTGTAGATGCAACGGAACGGGTCGAAGGGGCGTTTGGGAGCGGGGCCGAGCCACATCTCGTAATCAAAGGCGCTGGTGTTCCGGTCGGCCATCTCGGTGGGCTTCAAGCCGGGGAAGATATTACGTTGAAAACCGCAGTGAATGCGATGCACGTCACCGAGGCCGCCCTCCTGAATCAGTTTGACGGCGGCGGCGTAGTGCGAGCCGGAGCGCTGCTGGCTGCCGGTCTGGACCACGCGCGAGTGTTTCCGCGCGGCGTCCAGCATTTTGCGGCCATCGGTGACGGTGAGCGAAAGCGGCTTCTCGCAGTAGACGTCTTTGCCCGCTTCGCAGGCGGCGACGGTCATGAGCGCGTGCCAGTGATCGGGCGTGCCCACGATCACGGCGTCGATGGTCTTGTCCTCGAGCAATTTGCGCCAGTCCTGGAATGGCTTGGCGCGTCCAGCTGCCATTTCGAGTCCTTTTTGCAGGAAGGGCGCGTAGACATCGCACACCGCTACCGGCTCGAAATCGGGCTGGGCGAGGAAGGTGCCCCAATCTTCCCGGCCGCGGCCGCCGGAGCCGATCAGCCCCATGCGTACGCGATCGTTCGCGCCCTGGATCCTAGCGGCGCTGAGCGCGGAGAGCGCTCCCATGGCGAATGTACGTCGGTTCATAGCGATTCCTCTAACTGGTTCCGAGACCGGGGCGGCTCAGTCCGTCCGTCCTCATCCACCCGTCCTTCACGATGAAGATGCCGGGGTACTTCTTATCCCAACCGGCATTGGCCACCGGCACATACTCGCGCGCGTTGGCTTCGAGCGCACTGGTGCCGGGGATATGCGCGGCGATGCCCACGGCGTGCACGAGCGCCGCACCGGGGCAGGTAAGATCCTGCACGCAACGGAACATCTTGTATTTTTGCGCGGCGGCGGCCATGAGCAGCGAACCGGTCTGGCCCTTGCAGGCCTTCAACGCCACACCCGTGTAACCCATCTCGCGCGCGAGCAGCAGCGTGTCGAGCCCGGTGAGAGATTCATCGATGACCACGGGGCGCAGTTTCGCGGCCTCGAACATGGTGTTCTGGCGGTTGGATGCCAGATCGCGCGCGGTGGGCTGCTCAATATACTGCACGAGTTCGAAAGCGTTGGGGGCTTTGGCCTTGATGCCGCGCTCGAAATCGAGCAGGTATTGGACGTTGGGGCAGCGCTCGTTGAAATCCAGCGAGTAGACCCAGCCGGTGAAACCGCGCTTCGCCTGCGCCCGCGTGGTGACACGGTCGATCGCGGCCACGCGGTCCACGTCCCAGGCGAGATCGCTGCCATTGAGTTTGATCTTGATGGCCGTGATGCCGTTGTAGGGGATCCACTCTTCGAGCGTTTCGGGCAAGCCATCGCCGACCGGCTTCTTCAACTCGGCGCGGGTCAGCGCATCGCTCGCGCCCACGGAGTGGTACATGCGAATGCGGGGCGCGGGCTTCGGGGCGATGTACTGGTCGAGGTACTCGCCACGAAACTCCTGGTTCAGGTAGTGAGAGAGATCGTGGCGGACGAAGTCTTTGCCGCAAACGCTGTAACTGGAGCGTCCATGCAACTTACCGAAGGCGTCGTGAATCGCGGCATCGAACGGGCTGGCCGTCACCAGCGTGCACAGCTTCGGCACGGGCACGGGTAAGGTCAGTTCGCGAGTTACTTCGGCGGCGGCTTTGAGATACTCCTGCTCCAGGATGTGATTGACATCGAGCGGGTGGGCGTATTCGCGAAAGGCGGCGGTGAGTTTGCCGAGCTTGCCGGCGAGGTGCGTCATGGCGCTGAGTGTGACGTCATAGCCCACATCCGGGGCGGGGAAGCTCCACACATTCCCGAGCGACATCGCCGCGTAGCCTTCGGCGGACTTGCCACCCTTCGTGCTGAGGCGGCAGCGGACGCCGAGCATCGTGACCCGGTCCACTTCCTTGCCGCCGAACTTATAGGGCGCGCGATAGAGAAACTCCTGGAACGTAGGTACGATCTCTTCGATGCGGGCATCTGTCGAGGGCGCGGCGGCGAGCAGAGCGGGCATCGCGAGGAAACTCCGGCGCTTCATAGCCCGGCCTGTGCCATCATTGCGCGCGTCTTCTCCAGGTCCTTCTTCATCGCGGCGTAGACTTCTTCCTTCGGAAGAGTGAGGGTAGTCTTACCGTTTTGGGCGCCGCCCAGCGGATACTCGTAGTGCATTTGCACGGGGCCGGCGAAGGGCGTCGCGGCGACCATGCTGAAGAACTGAGGCAACTTCACCATGCCCTCGCCGATGGGCTTCCACTGCGATTGCGCCACGCCCTTGGCATCTTTGCTCCAGGCGAAATCTTTGATGGCGATGCCGCGCAGATACTTGCCGGTGATTTTGAAACTGTCGATCCAGCCGCCGAGTCCGCCCTCGATGGTGGCGTGGGCCACGTCGAAGTTCATGCCGATCGCGTTGGGGTCGAGTTCCTTCATCAGGTACCAGAGATCCCAGATGGAGGCGCCCACCACGCCGACTCCCGAGTGGGTGTGATACATACCGCACATGCCATAGCGCGCGTTGAGCGCGGACAGTCTCGCCAGGCGCGGCTTCATGGCTTCCAGTTGCACGTCGAAGGGTTTGGCGGCGTCCCATTTATAGGCGCCGAAACGGTAATTGCGAATGCCCAGCGCCGATGCGGTTTTGAGAATGTCTTCGGTCAGGGGTGTATCCGCGTCCGCGATCTCGGTCGAGACCATGGGCACTTCGAGGCCGTGTTTGCGGAGTATGCCGACCAGCGCGGGCAGCTCTTTGGCAACTGTCTCCGGTTCGATGTGGCCGCCTTTGCGCAGCGTGATATCGACTCCGTCAAAGCCGAGCGCGACGGCGGCCTTGGCAAGTTCCTCCCCCTGCAGGAACTGCAGATGTTTGGAAAATACCGCGACCTTCAACTTACTCTTGGCCTGGGCTCGGGGGGCGAGCAAGATGGCTCCGGCGGCCAGCAGGGCGCGCCGCGTCATCGAGGTGGGATCTGTAGGTTTAGCGCTCACGGGACTATCATAACCTTATGCATCTCCCCCGTCGCACGTTCGTCTTGACCGGCGCCAGCGCTCTGGCCGCATGGGCCGTGCCACCTTCGGACCAGATCTCGCTCGGTGTGATCGGCTCTG
>CAIRBY010000156.1 GCA_903876865.1 uncultured Acidobacteriia bacterium | reverse complement strand
TGTTGGTTTTCGGATCGATGCGCGAGAGGATCCCTTTCGGGTCGGTCAACATCCACACCGCATCGGGGCTCGCGATCAGGCCGCCTTCGCTGTTGACCGCGGCCAGCGGCAGGCTCGCCACCACCGCATTGGTCTTGATATCCACGCGCGCCAGGGATGGCTTCACGCCGTTCTCCACATTGGGGCGATCGCCGCAGACGGGAACCCAGATACTGCCGAAACCCGCGGCGAGTCCGGAACACGGGCGCTTGCCGACTTCAATCGTCGCCGTCACTTCGTTGGTCTTCGGGTCCAGACGGTGAATCGTATTCTTGGGCGCGTTGGAGACCCACACGGCTTCGTCCGTGATCACCTGCCAATCCGGCGTGCCGGGAACCGGGAAGACGGTTGCGGGTGTGATGGAGGCCATCTCTTTCTTCACGGCGGGGTCGCTCACTCCGGTGCGCGGCGCGCGCTTGGGCCGCTCCTTCTTCTGCGCCTGGGGCGCCACCGGGTCCTGCCCGAACACTAGCAGCATCGGCATGCAGGCGCCAATGCCCACCGTCGTCATCGTACGTAGGAAGCTCTTAGTCATGATCGTTACCCGGTCTCGTTTGGATGCTCTGGCTGCCTATTCGGCGAGCGTCGCCACAATGCGGCGGGAATCGAATTTCACCAGCTTGGAAGCGCGCAGGTCGCTCATCCACACGGTGTTCGATGTGGTCACCAGCGGGCCGTAGCCTTCGCCGTAGAACTGCTGCACCACTTTTTCGTCGGTCGGATCGATGCGCGTAATCGGGAAGCCCGGCATGCTCACCCATACAGAGCCTTCGCCGACCGCGAGAGAACCGCCCGTCGCGGGGGCGCCGAGTTCGATCGTCTTGGTCACCTTGTTCGTTTTCGGATCGATGCGCGCGATTTTGCCTTCCTTCTCGCACAGCACCCAGACAGAGGTTTCGCCGATCACGAGCGCCACCGGCATCGCCGAAACTTCAATCGATTTATCCAGCAGGTTGGTTGCCGGGTCCACGCGCAGCACTTTGTTTTCCGCGGGGCAGGTGAGCCATAGCGAGGTCTCTCCGAAGAGGAGCGTGTTGCAATCCGGGAAGAGGCGGAACTCGGCGACCACCACGTTCTGCACCGGGTCGATGCGGGAGAGAGTGCCGCGCGCATCGGTGAACATCCAGATGCTGTCGGCGGTCGCGGCAATCCCGGGGTGGGCGGAACCTGTTCCGGTATTCAAGGTGGCGGTCACCTTGCCGGTTTTCGGATCGACTCTTGCCAGCGTGCCATCACCGCAGTTGGGCACCCACAGGCTGGTGAATGCGGTGACGGCCCCGGCGCACGGCTTGTTCAGGCCGGTCAGCGGATCCCCGAATTTGGATTCCTTCGCGCGCGGGTCCACTTTGGCCAGACCATCTTTTGTGGGGATCAGCATCGAATCGGACGATGCGAGCCATGCGGCGGCGGTCGCGGTTACCAGGGCGGCGTCGCTCTTCAGTTCCGCGAAGGGAATCTGCACGCCGGGCGTCTTGATGCCTTGCGCCGGAAGGACAGGTCCCTTCTTTCCCTTTTGCGGGTCGCCCGCGAATCCGCTCGCGGCCGTGAGGGCGAGAACGAGGCAGATGGAATTCAAAACGCGCATCGGTGACACATCCTTCAAAGTGGAGTAGCTACGAAGTGCCCGACTTGGGAGAGATCCGCATGACCAGACGGAGACGAGGCATCGGGGCCTCTGAGTAATCGCTAGAGTATAACGCGAAAAGACAAGGGAAATGCCTGCTTCCCCATTCAAGTCTTTCGATAGCGCCCATAAACGCGACCGACGGATTGACTTCCCCCCGCGCAAGTGATAAATTTCAACGATTACTCAGAGCGGTCGCTTGTAAACGGCCGGCACCATGCCCTTGTCAGGCAACAGGTCCCTTGTTTGGAATCCCGATCCCTTGTAGCGTCACTGTTGTCTTCTCGGGTTCATCACGCGGGTTCACGGATCTGTTGCCACTATGCTTGGTCAAACACTCACTAAGGCCGGACGTTGTTTCCCTCTCCTGGCCGCTGCTCTCCTTCCTCTGCACGCGCAGACTTCCCCGGCTGCCTCGCCGGAATTCTTCGAAACCAAAGTCCGGCCCGTCCTGGCGAATAACTGCTTCAATTGCCATGGCAGCTCTGCCCTGGGCGGTTTGCGCCTGGATACCCGGGACTTCATGCTGAAGGGCGGTAAGACCGGCCCTTCGATTGTGCCTGGCGATGCCGATGGCAGCCTGTTGATCAAGGCGATCCGCCAGACCGGCTCCACGCTCAAGATGCCGCAGGGCGGCAAGTTGAAGGATCCCGAAATCGAAGACATCGTCGCCTGGGTCAAGGCGGGAGCGATGTGGCCCAAAGCCGCGATTCCCACCAGCGCCGGCCAGACCGAGGGAAAGTACGTCATCGCGCCGGAGCGGCGCAACTTCTGGTCGCTGCAGCCGTTGAAAGAACCGGCGATCCCGGCGGTGAAGGATACCCGTTGGCCCAAGACAAATCTCGACCGCTTTGTGCTGGCTAAGTTGGAGCACGAGGGACTCAAGCAGGTGAAGCCGGCCGGTAAGCACGACTTACTCCGCCGGGCCACTTTCGACCTCACCGGACTGCCGCCCACGCCGGAAGACATCGCGGCGTTTGACAAGGACTTGTCGCCGGATGGCTTCGCAAAAGTGGTGGACCGGCTGATGGCCTCTCCCGCTTACGGCGAACGCTGGGGACGGGTATGGCTGGATGTCGCACGCTTTGGTGAAGACGATTACCGCAGCTTGAATCCGAATCCGCGCGGCTACCGTCCGTACCCGAACGCACATATTTATCGGGACTGGGTGATTCAGGCGATCAACGACGATCTGCCGTACGACCAGTTCGTCAAAGCTCAATTGGCGGGCGATCTGCTCGACACCAAGACGCGGTACAAGAATCTGCCCGCGACCGGCTTCCTCGGATTGGGGCCGTGGTATTACGACAACGGTTCGGTGGAAGTGACGCGCGCCGATGAACGCCACGACCGCGTGGATGTGGTCACGCGCGGCTTCCTCGGCCTGACAGTGGCCTGCGCGCGCTGCCACGATCACAAGTACGACCCGATTCCGCAGACCGATTATTACGCGCTCGCCGGTGTGTTTCTGAACACCGATTATCACGAGTATGCGCGCGTGCCCAAATCCGTGACGGATGAGTACGCCAGGATCGAAGAAGAGATCGCCAAGAAACAGAAGATGCTGCAGACGATCCAGGGAAACCTGGGCACGCAGTATTCGGAAACACTGGCGTTCAAGACTTCCGCCTACCTGCAAGCCATCTACGAAGTGGTGATCCAGAAGAAAGACGCCGACACCGTTGTGGAATCGCGCAAGCTGGATTACGAGTTGCTGCAACGGTGGATCAAGTACATGGAGAAGCCCACCGATAAATACAAGTACAAGGAAGCGTGGCAGGCCTTCATGAAAAAGGCCGCGACTGCTCCCGCGGCAGCCGGCGGTGGTGGACGCGGCGGAATGGGTGGGGGTGGCGGTGCTGCCACGGCGGGCGGTGGTGCTGCGGCAGGCGGTGGCGGCGGTCGCAGGGGCGGCGGTGGTGGCGCGGGCGGCGGTAACGCCGACGTGAAGAAACTGGCCGACGAATTCCAGGAGAACGTGGTCAAGGCCATGCTGGCACGTAAAGACCTGGACGAAGAGAATCAGGTGATCATCGCCAAGTCTCTGGACGGCACTAAGAAAAAGAAGCGCGCGGACAAGCCCAACGAGTTCATCACCAATGATGACTTCTGCCCCAATTGTGGCCTGCGCCTCAAGAACATGGCGGAAGAAGACAACAACTTCTGGACCGAAGTGTTTCAGCGCGAACTGCGCGATTCCGACGACCCCGCGGCCATGATGGCGATGGGCGGCGGTCGCGGCGGAAAGCCGGGCGTGCTGCTGTTCCGCGGCTGGGGACTCGATAGCCGCGTGGGCGCGGAACCCGCGGCGCAGATGGCGGCGCTTCGCACCGATATCGAAGAAGCGCGCAAGAAACTGGAGCCGGCTTACCCGTTCATACACGGTGTGGAAGATAAGACGACCATCTCCGAACAGCCGCTTGCGATTCGGGGCAACCCGGAAAATCCCGGCCCCGAAGTGAAACGTCACTTCCTCAGCATTCTCTCTCCCGGCGAACCGAAGCCCTTCACCAAAGGCAGCGGACGCCTGGAACTGGCCGAGGGCATTTTGGCGCAGCCGATTGCGATGCGCGTGATCGTCAACCGCATCTGGAAGGGCCATTTCGGCACCGGCATCGTGGATAGTCCGAGTAACTTCGGCACCACCGGCGAGCGGCCCACCAATCCCGAGTTACTCGAGTATCTGGCCTCTTACTTTGTGAAGAATGGCATGTCCATGAAGAAGCTTCACAAAGAGATCATGCTC
>CAIRBY010000155.1 GCA_903876865.1 uncultured Acidobacteriia bacterium | reverse complement strand
CCGCCGCCGCGAAGCGATCGGGATGGTGCAGCGCGATGTGCCACGCGCCTTCGCCGCCCATGGAGAAGCCGCGCAGGATGATCCGCTTCCCGTCGATGTTGAAACGCTTCTGCACGGCCGCGATGCCTTCGAAGATGTCGGCCTCACCGCCCCAGTGCCAGCCCGCGCCATTCAGGCGGCCGAAGAGGTCCACCTGGATCTGTCCCTGGTTCGCGACCGGCGGGTTGGCGGCGCGGAAGTTCTGCTGGCTGAAGAGGAACTCGGTCTCGGTGGTGTTGTTCTGCCGCCCATGAAGAGAGACGTAGAGGCGGGCCGGCTTGGCCGGGTCGTAGCCTTCCGGAAGGGTGATGGCGTAGGGCTGCACGGAGCCATCGAGTTCGGAGTAATAGGCGTGGAGTTGCTTCCTGCCCGTGGCCCACGTGGCGGCGCCTCCGTGGAAGAGTTTGCTGGCGCGATCGAGGCCCTGATCGAGCACGGTCATGGCGTGATCGATGGCGGCCTGGGTGATGGTCAGCTCCGGGAATTCGAGCAGGAAGCGTCCGGCCTTGGCGTAGACTTCCACGTCGCCGATGAGATCGCTGTTGGCGTGCTCGGCTTTGAGTTGCCGCACCGCCGCTTCAATGGCGCTGCACTTGATGGCGATACGTTCCAATTCCTCGGGCTTGGGCTGCACGGGGCCGCGTGCTGGCGTCTGTGCAAGGGAGAGCGCTGCGCCTAGTATGATCAATGCCGTTCCGATAAATGGTT
The DNA here is from genome assembly GCA_903876865.1 of uncultured Acidobacteriia bacterium. GTDB lineage: Bacteria > Acidobacteriota > Terriglobia > Bryobacterales > Bryobacteraceae > Solibacter. Next base: position 2,500 of record CAIRBY010000155.1, on the reverse strand, counting down.
TCCTCACGGAGTCCCTCGCTAGGCGACAGCATACCAGACGATTTTGCGAGCCGGTTCGCGGCGGAGATCATGCCGGATGGGGAAGGCTGTCCAGGGCTGAGTGGACAGGCCCGGTCCGCGCGGAACGGGGAGTATGAGCGACGAAAGAAGCAAAGGAAGAGGGACAGGCCGGGAGGCCTGTCCTACTTTCTCACTTCTACTTTGAGGCCGGAGAGGGCGGCGGGGGAGTGGTAGATGCGCTGGGTGGCCTTGACGAAATCGGCCACTTTGGCGTTGAAGATGTCCATGAACTTTTGCGGATTCCTGTCCACCAGCGGGAACCAGGAGCTCTGCACCTGCACCATGATGCGATGGCCGCGGCGGAAGCAGTGGTCGATATCGGGCATCTTCCACTCCACTTTTTCCTGCTTGCCGGGGGTGAAGGCTTCGGGCTTGGAGAAGCTGTTGCGGAACTTGCCGCGCATGGCTTCCCCGCGCACCAGTTGCTGATAGCCGCCCATGTGCACGCCCGTGGGGTTCGGTTCGGGGTCGGGAAAATCCTCGGGATACCGGTCGATCAGCTTCACCACGAAATCCGAATCCGTCCCGGTGGTGGAGACGAAGAGCGATGCGGTGACGGGGCCTGCCAGCGTCACGTCGGCATCCAGCACGTCCGTCTGGTAGGTCAGCACGTCGGTGCGGGTCCAGGCGAAGCGCTGATCTTCCACCATGTGCTCGCGCGTCATGCCGGGGCCCTGTCCGCCGATGTAAGGCACGGGCTTGTTGGGGTCGCTCACGTACTCGTCGAACGGGTTGGCGGCATCGTTGGGAGCTTCGAAGCCGAGTTTGCCGCCGGGGTGGAAGTAGAGCGTCTTCCGCTGCGCGTCCTTGGGTGGCCAGGCGTCTTCCTTGCGCCACTGATTGCTGCCGGTTTCGAACACGTAGGCTTCGGGCAGCTTGGGGTCCTGCTTGTCTTTCAGCCAGTGATTGAAGAAGGGAAACTCGATCTCGTCGCGGTAGAAGGCGGCGGTCTTGGAGCCGAACTGGACGCGCCCGAGCGAATCGCCATCGCTACGCCCCCAGCCGCCGTGAGACCACGGACCCATCACCAGAGTGTTGGTGGCGCCGGGGCTGTTCTTCTCGATCTCCTTGTAGGTGTTGAGCGCGCCGAAGAGATCTTCGGCATCGAACCAGCCGCCCACGGTCATCACGGCGGGCTTGATGTTCTTCAGGTGCGGCAGCAGGTTGCGCGCCTGCCAGAACTCGTCGTACGTGCCGTGCTGCGTCATCTCCGTCCAGAAGGGGATGTCGTTCTTGAAATACTTCTCGTTGATGTTCGAGAGCGGACCCAGCCCCAGGAAGAAGCTGTAGCCATCCTCCTGCGTCATGACGGTGGGCGTGGAGCCGGGCGGCGGAGGCAGTGTGGGCACGGGGCGCGGATGGCCGAAGCCGGAGAAGAAGCGGAACATGTGGGGCAGGTAGAGGGTGCCGTTGTGATGAAAATCGTCGCCGATGAACCAGTCCGCGATGGGAGCCTGCGGCGATGCGGCTTTCAGCGCGGGGTGGGCGTCGATGATGCCGGCCGAGGTATAGAAGCCGGGGTAGGAGATGCCCCACATGCCGACCTTGCCGTTGTTGTTGGGCAGGTTTTTGATCAGCCAGTCGATGGTGTCGTAGGTGTCCGTGCTTTCGTCGGTATCCTGCGGACCGCGCTTCACGGCCTTGTGCGGCGTCATGTTGACGAACTCGCCCTCGGAGAGGTAGCGCCCGCGCACGTCCTGGTAGACGAAGATGAAGCCCTCTTTGGCGAACTTCTCCGAAGGTCCGAGCGCCGTCTTGAAGTTATCCGAGCCGTAGGGCGAGACGCTATATGGCGTGCGGTCCAGCATGATCGGGTAAGGGACGCTCTGGTCCTTCGGCAGGTAGACGCTGGTGAACAGCTTCTTGCCGTCGCGCACCGGAATCCGGTATTCGTACTTGGTATAGTGCGCCTTGATGTACTCCAGGCCCTGCCCGTAAGAGGCAGCGGCAAAAACCAGTGAGACAGCGAGACCGCGCATCGTTATCATAGAGACCAATAGGTTACATCAAAGCGAGGAATTCGATGACTTCCAAGACGAATGATCGGAGAGGTTTCCTGCACGGAATGTTGGCGACGGGCGGCATGGCGGCCGCGATTCCGGCGACCGCGGAGGCGCAGGCACAGGCCTCTGGCGGCGGCGCGGCCGACCTGCCGTTCCTGCCCGCCTACACGCGCGCGCAGAATTACAGGAGCCTGAAGCAATCCAGCTTCGATAAGACCGGCGGCAACAGCGACCGCTGGCCGGTGCCGCCCGGCGGCGTGCAGGAGGTCTTCAACGCCACCGGAGCGGGCGTGATCACGCACATCTGGTTCACCATCGCGGCCCAGAGCAACGACCATCTGAAGGAACTGGTGCTGCGCGGCTATTGGGACGGCAATGCCAAGCCCAGCGTGGAAGTCCCGATCGGCGATTTCTTCGGGCTGAACCTCGGCATCTAT
>CAIRBY010000154.1 GCA_903876865.1 uncultured Acidobacteriia bacterium | reverse complement strand
GCTCCGCGTTTCCCACATTCCCACCGCGCCGATGACCACGATTCTCCAACACCCAAACCCGAAAGGAGCCAGCCGCCTCGCTACCTCCGTTCAGGCTCATCCTTCAATGAGAATATGCTCCCCCCGCCCGCTGGCCCCCGCCCGCTCGCCCTCCGCCGCCGGGCTTGACCCCACCTCAGGCCTCGATCAACCCCGCCCGGATCGCGTACCGCACCATGCTCGCCGTCTCGTGCACGCCCAGCTTTTCCAGAATCCGGCTGCGATGCGAATCCGCGGTCTTATAGCTGATCCCCAACTGCGCCGCCGCTTCCTTCGTGGACCTGCCCCCCGCAATCAGCACCAGCACCTGCCGCTCCCGCTCCGTCAGCGCGAACACCAGCCGCACCGATTCTTCGTCCGGCGTGAACATCTGCCGCCTTCGCCCCGTGATATCGACCGCCGTTCCCATGAACCCGCTGAACCGGCCCTGCTCGTCCATCCTCGGCACACCCGAGAACTCGATCCACCCATACTCCCCGTTGCCCCGCTGCAGCCGGAATTCCAGCCGGAAGCTCTGCCGCGCGCTGAACGCCTTCAGGTACGTTTCCAGGCAGAGATCGCGATCGTCCGGGTGGATCCCGTCCGCCCATCCGTTGCCCAATTCCTCATTCAGCTTGCGGTTGCGGTAATCCAGCCAGGTCCGGTTGAAAAACGTGTACATCGCGTCGGATCCCGAGATCCAGACCATCACCGGCGCCGTCTCCAGAAGCTCCAGAAAGCGCTGCTCGCTGCTACTCTGGGAACGGCGCAGATACTGAACCTCCGCCTCCAGTTCCGTCAGCTGCAGCCGTAAAACGGCAACTTCGTCGATCTGATGTCCCGGGGCCATATGGTCTCAAACGTAAATAGTAATGATAGTTCCAGGCACTAGTAGACGTAAAGTACCATAATCGTAAGATTATGTGTCCTTGGCTACCTCATCGCGCCCGTCCGCTTGTACGGTGAACCCCTGAGGCCGCTCGCGTAAATATGGAACTTTCTCGTTCCAATGCGGAATTAAAGAGGAAAGGCTCATGAAGTCACGTCCGCTTGAGATGCCGCCGGAGACCGAAGACGAACTCCTGCTTCGCATCCGAAGCGGCGACGAAGCGGCGTTTCTCGCCCTCTACCGTCGCCGGCAGGCGGCCCTGTTTCGCTTCGCGCTGCATATGTGCGGCTCCGTCCCGGTGGCCGAGGATGTCACCCAGGACGTGTTTCTGGCCCTCCTGCGCGAAGAGTGCGGCTACGATCCGGAGCGCGGTACCTTGTCCGGTTATTTGTTTGGCATTGCCCGAAAATTGGTCCTGCGCCATCTCGAGCGCGGCCGGGCCGATGTCACGCTCGATCTCGATGCCGACGAGTCGCCCGCGGCCGAACTGCGCGTGATCGATGATCCCTTGCTTGAGTTGACCCATCGCGAAGGCATCGAGGCCCTCCGCCGCGCCGTGGCGGCCCTGCCGCGCCGCTATCGCGAAGTCGTCGTGTTGTGTGACCTGGAAGAAGTGGATTATGCCGATGCCGCCGTGGCGTTGGGCTGCCCCATCGGGACCGTGCGTTCGCGTTTGCACCGGGCTCGCGGGCTGCTGTTGGATAAATTGAATCAGGAGCGGAATCCCCGGCAATCGCTCGATGCGCTTAAGCCGGTGAGGTGTTTGTTATGACTTGTCAGGATTTTTGGAATTCAATGCCGGAACCCGGCCAGGTCGCGAGCGACCTTCTGCTCAGCGCCCATCTCTCGGAGTGCCCGAACTGCGCCGCGCGCATGCAGCAGCAGCGCCGCCTCCAAACCGGATTGCGCGCCCTCTCGGCCACGGAGCGCCGCGTCGGCGCCCCCGCGCGCGTGGAAACCCGCCTCCTCGTCGCTTTCCGCCAGCACGAAGGCCTGCCCGCTCGCCGTGTGGCCGGCCGCTGGGCTCCCGCCTTCGTCTGGGCCGCCGCCATCGCCGCCATGCTCCTGCTCGGCGTCGTCCTCGTCCGCAACCGTCAGCCCCAACCCGTGCGTGTCGAGGTTCGCCACTCGCTCGAACTCGCTTCCGCGGATTCGCCCGGCCGGTTCGAGGGCTTCATACCCCTGCCCAACTCCGCCGGCCTCGCCACCGAAAACGAGGAAGACGTCAACCTCGTCCGCGTCTCCCTCCCCCGTTCCGCCATGCTCGCCCTCGGCCTTGAGGTCAGCGAAGACCGCGCCGCGGAACTCGTGGAAGCCGATATCATGCTCGGCAGCGATGGCCTCGCCCGCGCCGTCCGCTTCCTCGATTCCGATAGCCTGCTGGATTGATCCGTATGCGACTCGCACTCACTCTCCTACTCGCCCTATCCGCCGCTCTGGCGCAGGGCCCGCCTCCCGGCCGCGGCCCCGGACGCAAGGGCATGGATTCCTCCCAAGGCCCCGG
>CAIRBY010000153.1 GCA_903876865.1 uncultured Acidobacteriia bacterium | reverse complement strand
CGCATTCACCAGCACTTTGTCAAAAAACAGATCCACTTTCGGACGCAGGCGCGAGATTACATTCTCGATCGGCTGCCCCGATATCTTGCGGAATTCCAGGTAGAGTTCGCGCTCCGGTCCCTCTTCCAGCAGCGCTTCGGAGATCGTGCCCACCGCGCCCAGTTCCGCTTGCCGCAGAATGTTCGCGATGCGCTTGAACGCCGCCGCCAGCGGTTCGAAATCCGGTGTCGCGCGCAGCGCGCGCACCCGCTCCAGGCGCGCTTCCAGATCCACCAGATTGCTCCACCCCGCCGCCATGCACGCGTTCACTTCGTCGTACTGGAAGCCGCGAATGTCTTTGAAGTAATACCGGATGCGCTCTTCGAAGAAGGCGCGCAGAGGTTCATCCGCGCCCAACAGATCCAATAGCGGCAACTCGAACCGCCCCTCGATCAGAATGCGGACTACGCCCTGCGCCGCGCGCCGCAAGGCGAACGGGTCGCGCGATCCGGTGGGGATCATGCCGACCCCGAAGCAGCCGCGCAGCGTGTCCAGCTTATCCGCCAGCGAGACAATCTGCGCCGTGCGGTTGCGCGGCAGAGCGTCTTCCATGCTCTCCGGCTTGTACTGATCGTAAATCGCCTGCCACACCGGCTCGGCTTCGCCCTGCACGCGCGCGTAGAGCCCTCCCACCACGCCCTGCAACTCGGTGAATTCCTTCACCAGTTCCGTGGTCAGATCGCACTTGCAGAGTTCCGCCGCGCGGACCGCATGTTCGTCGCCGCCCAACTCCGCGGCCAGCTTCATCATGCGCTCCGTCTTCAGCAGGTAGCTTCCCAGCTTGGCCTGGAACGTGACATTCGCCAGGTCCGCCTTGCGGTCGCGCAGCGGTTTCTTCTGGTCCGAATCCCAGAAGAAGCGCGCGTCGTTGAAGCGCGCCCGCAGCACGCGCTCGTTGCCGCGCTGCACGAAGCCTTCCGGATCGCTTGCGATATTCATCACCGCCGCGAACGCCGGCGCCAGTTTGCCCTCGGCATCTTCCAGCGAGAAGTATTTCTGGTGGTGCCGCATCACCGTGATTAGCACCTCTTCCGGCAGTTCCAGGAACTGCGGGTCGAAGTTGCCCTGAATCACGCCCGGGCATTCCGTCAGATAGACCAGCGTTTCCAAGAGCGCCGGGTCGGCCTTCAGGCGCATGCCCGCCGTCTTGCTGAGGATCAGGTTGCGCCGCTCTTCCGCCGAGAGAATCACGCCGTGATCGCGCAACCGTTGTTCGTAATCCGCCGTGGTGACCGCGATCTCCCGCGCTCCCAACCGGCGATGCCCGCTCGTCAACGCGCCCGAGCGCACGCCCGCCAGTTCAAACGGGATGATCTCTTCGCCCAACAGCGCGACAATCCAGCGGATCGGCCGGATGAAGCGCGGACCGCCCTTGCCGGTCCAGTACATCGTCTTGGGGAAGTAGAGGCCCAGGATGATGCCCGGCAGCGCTTCCGCCAGAATGTCCTTCGTGAAGCGGCCCGGAGCCTTTTTCACGTACACGTAATACTCGCCCTTCGGCGTGGCTTCGACCTTCAGTTCGCTTGCGTCGATGCCCTGCTTGCGCACGAACCCGGCCAGCGCCTGCGGTGGCGCCGATTTGGCCGGACCGAGCACGCGCTCTTCGCTATCCGCCTGCCGTTCCGGCAGCCCTTCGGCGCGCAGCACCAGTCGCCGCGGCGTCGCATCCAGGCGCACCGAATCGTGCGGCAGGTCCAGCTTTTCAAAGGAGAGGCGCAGATTTTCCAGCGCCGTCGGAATCATCCAATCCGGAATCTCTTCGGTGCCGATTTCGAGCAGGAAGGGGATGCTCATTGCGCCACCTCCACCGCTGCCTGTGCCTGTGGTGGCGCCTGCTGATCCGCCCATGCCGCCGCCACTGCCACCGCCATCTTACGCACCCGCTGAATCACACCCACCCGCTCCGTTACCGAAATCGCCCCGCGCGCATCCAGCGTATTGAACAGGTTCGAGCACTTCAAAACCTGGTCGTATGCCGGCAATAGCGGGAAGCGCTTCTTATCCTCCGCCTTCGGGTCGTAAAGGTGAATCAGGCGCGTGGCCTCGCCCTCGTGCAGGTCGAAGAGCTTCCACAGCATGCCGGTATCCGCCATCTCGAAGTTGTAGACCGAGTACTGCAACTCGTCCTTATACCGGACGTCGCCGTAACTGTAGCCCGGCGCCCACTCGATATCGTAGACGCTGTCCTTCACCTGCAGGAACGCCGTCAGCCGCTCCAGCCCGTAGGTCAGTTCCGCCGGCACCAGGTCCAGATCGATGCCGCCGCACTGTTGGAAGTAGGTGAACTGCGAGATCTCCAGCCCATCCAGCATCACCTGCCAGCCGATGCCCCAGGCGCCCAGCGTCGGCGCTTCCCAGTTATCTTCTTCCAGCTTCAGATCGTGCTTGCTCAGGTCGATCCCGATCGCTTCCAGGCTGCCCAGGTAGAGTTCGATCACATCGGCGGGCGCCGGCTTCAGAATCACCTGCAATTGGGAGTGTTTGTAGAGGCGGTTGGGATTGTCGCCGTAGCGTCCGTCCGCCGGACGCCGGCTCGGCTGGACGTAGGCCACCCGGTAGGGGTCCGGACCCAGCACCCGCAGGAAGGTCTCCGGGCACATGGTCCCGGCGCCGACCTCGGTATCGTACGGTTCCTGGATGACGCAGCCGCGCTCTGCCCAGTACTGCTTTAACGTGAGGATAATCTGTTGAAACGATTCCATTTAATCAGTCGCTTGACTCGCTCGAACTCTCCAGCACCGGCACCGTGATCAAGCGCCTTTCCGCATGTGATTCCATCTGCTGCACCAGGAATCTCCGTAAATCCGCCGCCGTCGCCTGGGACCACTCGGTCTG
>CAIRBY010000152.1 GCA_903876865.1 uncultured Acidobacteriia bacterium | reverse complement strand
CAGATGACGGAGCCGCCCGGAGCGCGCCTCCGCGTCGGTCTCACCGGCCTGACCGTCGCCGAATACTTCCGCGACGAGGAACATCAGGACGTGCTGCTCTTCATCGATAACATTTTCCGCTTCACCCAGGCCGGTTCGGAAGTCTCGGCGCTGCTCGGCCGCATGCCCAGCGCGGTCGGCTACCAGCCCAACCTCGCCACCGAAATGGGCGAACTGCAGGAGCGCATCACTTCCACCAAGAACGGTTCCATCACCTCCGTGCAGGCCATCTACGTGCCCGCCGACGATTACACCGATCCCGCTCCCGCCACCGCCTTCGCTCACTTGGACGCGACCACGAACCTCTCGCGCGAAATCGCCGCCCTCGGCATCTACCCCGCCGTCGATCCGCTGGCTTCGACCTCGCGCATTCTCGACCCCAACATCGTCGGGCAGGAGCACTACTCCACCGCGCAGATGGTCAAGGGCACCCTGCAGCGCTACAAAGATCTGCAGGACATCATCGCCATCCTTGGCATCGACGAACTTTCCGACGAAGACAAGCTGACTGTGGCGCGCGCCCGCAAGATCCAGAAGTTCCTTTCGCAGCCCTTCCACGTGGCCGAGCAGTTCACCGGCTTCAAGGGTCGGTATGTGAAGCTCGCCGATACCATCCGTGGCTTCCGCGAGATTGTGGAAGGCAAGCACGATTCGCTGCCGGAACAGGCTTTCTGGATGCAGGGCACGATCGAAGATGTGCTGGCCAAAGCCGAAGAGATGCAGAAGGCGTAACCGGTATGGCGGAAACTCTCGAACTCGAAGTGGCCACGCCGGAACGGGAACTGCTGCGCGAGCAGGTGAGCGAGTTGCAGATTCCCGGCAAGAACGGGTACCTGGGCATCCTGCCGGGACACGCTCCGCTGCTCGGGCTGCTCGGCATCGGCACGCTGACCTGCATTTCCGGCGGAACCAAGCGCTATTATTCGATTCACGGCGGGTTTCTGGAAGTGCTGGACGATCACGTGCGCGTGCTTGCCGACGCCGCCGAAGCGGCCGAGGAAATCGACGTGAAACGCGCTCAGGCGGCATTGAAACGCGCGCAGGAAGGGGACATCAACCCGTCCCTCGGCGTGGATCCGGCGGAAGCGCTCGAAGCCATGGCCCGCGCGCAGGCGCGTCTTGAAGTGGCGCAACTGAATCATAAGTAGTCGCGCCCCGGAACGCCTGTGCACTATGCGGCCCTGATCCCGGCCTACAAGCCCTCCGCGGGGTTGGTGGAACTGGTCAAGGATCTGGCTGCCCGGGGCACGCCTCTCATTCTGGTGGTCGATGACGGCAGCGGCCCGCAGTTCCGCGCCCTGTTCGACGAACTCACTCTCATCCCACGCGTGGAAGTGCTGCGCCATGCCGCCAATCTGGGCAAAGGAGCGGCTCTCAAAACCGGCATCAACCACGCGCTGCTCCAATACCCGGACGTGAGCGGCTTCATCACCGCCGATGCCGATGGGCAGCACCACATCGAGGACATCGCACGCGTGGCCGGGCAGTTGTGCCAGACTCCGGAGGCGCTGGTGCTGGGAGCGCGCACGTTTGAAGGCGACGTGCCCGCGCGCAGCCGCTTCGGCAATCTGCTGACGCGCCGGTTGGTAAGCGCACTCACTGGAGCGCGGTTGCGAGATACCCAGACGGGCTTGCGCGGCATCCCCACGGCATTCGCGGCGCAGTTGCTGGATGTGGAGGCCAACGGCTACGAGTTCGAACTCGAGATGCTGCTGGCGGCGCGCCGCTCCGGCGTGGAACTGATCGAGATTCCCATCCGCACGATCTACGAAGACGGTAATGCCTCTTCGCACTTCAATCCGCTGCTTGATTCGATGAAGATCTATTTCGTGCTGCTGCGTTTCATTTCGGCGTCTCTCGCCGCGGCGCTGCTGGATAATCTGATCTTCTACCTGATTTGGAAGCGTACCGGCAACGTTCTGGGGGCGCAGGCGGCGGCGCGCGTGGTCTCGGTCGTCTTCAATTACACGCTGGTCCGCAGGGGCGTCTTCGCCTCGCGCGAAGGGCACGAGGTGGTTTTGCCGAAATACCTGCTGCTGGTGGCAGGGAGCGGCACGGCCAGCTATCTGGGAATTCAACTCCTGCACGCCCGCCTGGGCCTGAGCGCTCTGCCCGCCAAGTTGCTGGTGGAGAGCATTCTCTTCTTCGTCAATTTTGCGGTGCAGCGAATGTTCATTTTCTCCCGCAAACGCGGGGCGCGCGCTGCCTTATCGCAAGAAAAGGCCGGCCGCTTCTACGGGTGGCTGCTGCTCGGCGCCGTGGCCGCGCTGGTGGCGGTGGAGGCCACCGGCTTTCGCGCCGTGCCGATCTTCGCGCAGCAGATTTGGGCGCCCGAAGGCTGGGCGCGGCTGACGCAGTTCGCCGCGGCATACACGGCGGTAGCAACAGCGGTGTTGATCCTGGCGCCATGGCTCTTCCCCTGGCTCGCCGTGGCTGCCGGACTGCTGCTCACCACGATCTTCCTGGGCCCGCTCGCGGTCTTCGCGGTTGCGCTTTTCCTGCTCTCGTCCTGGTCGCTGGGGTCTTTGGTAGGGCAGGCGGTTTCGCCTGCCAATCCGGTGAGCCAGAAGAGTTGGCAGGCGGAATCGCCTGCCCTACCCTGCCTGCTGGGCATGGCGGTCTACATTTTCGCGATGCCGTTTGTGGCGCGCCTGCCGGTGAATTACTGGTGGAGTTACGCGCTCGTGCTCGCGGTTCCAATCTTCGTGCGCCGTCCCCATTTCTCCCTGCCCTCTTTCGAGCTGCCTTCGTGGGGCGAGCGGATGGGCTTCGCGGCGCTGCTCTTCCTCTTGATCGCGCACTGGTTCGCGATGCTCAAGCCGGAGGCGAGCGCCGATGGCCTCTCCATGCACCTCGCCGTGCCCGTGAACATCGCCGCCAATCACATGATGACGTTCGAGCCCAGCCGCTTCCTCTGGGCGGTGATGCCGATGGGCGCGGATTTCTGCTACGCGATCGTCTACGGCTTGGGCGGAGAGATGGCGGCGCGGCTGCTGAACTTCATGCTGCTGCTGGTGCTGCTCGGGCTGCTGCATGCGGCGGTGAAGCGCCTGGTCTCGCCCGGCGCGGCGTGGCTGGTGGTGGCGCTGTTCGCCTGCACGCCGCTGGTGCAGTTGGTGACCGGCTCGCTGTTCGTGGAGAATCTGCTGGCGGCGCTGCTGCTGGGGATGATGACGGCGCTGTGGGAGTTCGGCGAAGGCGGCGGGAAGCGTTACCTGTACGTTGCCGCGGCACTGGGCGGCACCGCGATGGCCACGAAAGTCGGCGCTCTGGCTCTGATCGTGCCCGCCATTCTGTGCGCGGCCGTGGAACTCTGGAAGCGCCGCACTCGCTGGAGCCTCGCGCTGGCCCTGCTGCTGCTCACCACCGCGCCACCCTATGCGATTGCGTGGTGGAAGACCGGCAGCGCGCTCTTCCCGTTCCGTCCCGATAAGTTCCATTCCCGGCTGCTCGATCCGAAGGCCGATATTCAGGACAATCGCTTTCGCCAGCCGCTCAGTTGGAACACGCCTTACGACCTGACCTTTCATACCAATCGCTACTACGAGGGGCAGGACGGCTCCTTCGGTTTCCAGTTCTTTTGGCTGGCGCCGTTCGCCGTCTTGGGCCTGCTGGTGGCGGTGCGGAGGCAGACCGTGGGCGCCACGGTGGTGGCCGCAACGGCCGTCCTCTCGATTCTCAGCTCAGAGCCCAATGCGCGCTACCTCTACCCCGCGCTGCCCTTGCTGTTCGTGCCCTTCGCCGGGGCGCTTGGCTGGGCGGCGACGCGGCAACGCACTCTGTGGCGCGTGCTGCTCGCGCTGATGGTCGCCAGCATCGCGTTGAACGTCTATTTCCTGCCCGGCTCCAGCTACTATCACAAGGATTTCTACGGCCCGTTCACGCAGGAGCAGCGCGAGGCCTACATGAGCCAAACGGCGCCCGTTCGCGATGCGATCGCGTGGTTGAACCGCACCCATCCGCAGGCCACTGTCCTATTCGCGCAGGATAGCGAACTGGCCGGCTTGGGCGGCGAGATCTATGAGAATCACTGGCATCAGTTCAACACGCTGAACCGCATCCGCCACACCGATGGCGTACCCGCCTTGCGCGCGCTCCTGGCGGAGTGGAAGATCGAGTACATCCTCGCGAGCAAGCCCACGGCCACGGAGTATGCGCGGCCCAAAGCCATGCGCGACCTGCTCGACGAATGCACGGTGGCGCAATACGCCAACGCCGATGTCTATGTGGCGCACCTGGAGACTACCTGCCGCGGCGCCTCCGCGGAACCGCGCCAACCGGTGATCACGGTCAAGCGTGGCGACTACGACGATTTCGACCCCGCCATCCTGCTGCGCGGCGATTGGGAGCGCACCGCGCAGTTCGCCGAGACATTCGCCCACACCGTCACCTTCACCGATACGCCGGGCGCCGAGATCGCGCTGTCCTTCCAGGGCGGTGAACTCACGTATGTGTTTACGCGCGCACCCAATCGCGGCAAGGCGCAGGTCACCATCGACGGCCGGGATCTGGGGACGCTCGATCTCTACGCGGCGAAGGTGGCATGGCGCAGTCGCGCGCGCTTCGGCGAACTCGGACCCGGGCGCCACGTGCTGTTGATCCGCGTGCTTGGGGAAAGCCGCCCCGAGGCCGAAGGCAAATTCGTGGATGTGGACGGCTTCGAGGTGAGATGATGGGCTCGGTAGCCTGATGCCGCGAAGCGTACTGCCGGGAAAGCCCTACCCGCAAGGAGCCACGTGGGACGGGATGGGCGTGAACTTCTCCCTCTATTCCGAACGCGCCACGGGCGTGGAACTCTGCCTGTTCGACGACGTGGATGCCACCGTCTGCGAGACGGTCTCGCTGCGCGAGTGCACCGGCTATGTGTGGCACGGCTATCTGCCCGGAGTGAAGGTCGGGCAACTCTACGGCTATCGCGTGCACGGCCCTTATTCGCCGGAGCGGGGCGACCGCTTCAACTCCGCCAAACTGCTGATCGATCCCTACGCCAAGGCGCTGGCCGGTCCGCTGAACTGGGACGCTCCGGTGTTCGGCTACAAGCTGCACGATGCGGCCGCGGATCTATCCCGCGACACGCGCGACGATGCGTGGGGTGTCTCGAAATGCGTGGTCACCTCGCCGCACTTCGATTGGGCCAACGACCGTCCGCCGCTGACGCCGTGGCATGATTCGGTGATCTACGAACTGCACGTGAAGGGCTTCACGGCGGCGCACCCGGAGATCCCGCCCGAGTTGCGCGGTACCTATGCCGGGCTGGCGCATCCGGTGGCGGTGGAGTACCTCAAGAAGCTCGGCATCACGGCGGTAGAGTTGATGCCGGTGCACGATTTCGTAGACGACAAGCACTTGCTCGACAGGGGGCTGAGCAACTACTGGGGCTACAACTCCATCAACTTTTTCGCGCCGGACGCGCGCTATAGCGCGTCGGGCGACCGCGGCGACCAGATCGGAGAATTCAAGGCGATGGTGCGGAAACTGCACCGCGCCGGCATCGAAGTGATTCTGGACGTGGTCTACAACCACACCGCCGAGGGCAACCACCTGGGCCCCACGCTGAGCTTCAAGGGAATCGACAACGCCACCTATTACCGGCTGGTGGGCGATCAGCCGCGCTACTACATGGACTACACGGGCACGGGGAATACGCTCAACGTGCGCCATCCGCAGGTGCTGAAGCTGATCATGGATAGCCTGCGCTACTGGGTGCAGGAGATGCACGTGGATGGCTTCCGTTTCGATCTGGCCGCCTCCCTAGCGCGCGAGCTGCATGCCGTGGACCGGCTCAGCGCCTTCTTCGACATCATCAATCAGGATCCCGTGATCTCGCAGGTGAAGCTGATTGCCGAGCCGTGGGACGTGGGCGAAGGCGGCTATCAGGTGGGCAAGTTTCCACCCTTGTGGGCGGAGTGGAACGGGCGCTACCGCGATGGTGTGCGCCGCTACTGGAAGGGCGACGACGGGCAACTGGCAGAGTTGGGCTACCGCCTGACGGGTTCGAGCGACCTCTATCAGCGCGACGGGCGCCACCCCACGGCGAGCGTGAATTTCGTGACCGCGCACGACGGTTTCACCTTGCAGGATCTGGTGAGCTACGAAGCCAAGCACAACGATGCCAACGGCGAAGGCAATCGCGACGGCGCCAATGACAACCACTCCCACAATTACGGCGTGGAGGGCCCTTCCGGCGACGCGGAGATCATGGAGACGCGCGACCGCCAGAAGCGCAATTTCCTGGCGACGCTGCTGTTTTCCCAGGGCGTGCCGATGATCTGCGGCGGCGATGAGATCGGGCGCACGCAGCGCGGCAACAACAACGGCTACGCGCAGGATGGTCCGCTCAGCTGGTATGACTGGAAGCTGGACGCGGGCGCGAAGAAGCTGCTGAAGTTCACGCGCCGCATGGTGGAACTGCGCCGCGAGCATCCCAATCTGCACCGCCGTAAATTCTTCCAGGACCGCCCCATCGACCCGGGCACGCCGGAGCGGCAGGTGGATGGAAAGAGCGAGCAGGACATCACGTGGCTGCGCCCCGATGGCGGCGAGATGAGCGCGGAGGAGTGGAGCGCGGGCTGGGTGCGCTGCATCGGCCTTGAGCTGAACGGGCTGACGCTGGACGATGTCAACGCCATCGGCGAACCGGTTCGCGATGACACGTTTCTGCTGCTGTTGAATCCGCACCACGAACCGATCCGCTTCCACATGCCTCATCGCAAGAGCACGTCCTGGGAACTGTGCGTGGATACGGCGGAGGATGGCGCGGCGGCGGTAGTGGGCGCGGGCGCAGCCTACGAACTCGCGGCGCGCAGCATGGCGCTGTTGAAGGAACTGGCTGAGGAGTAGGGGCGGCCTCCCGAGGCGCTACTCCGCGCCGGTGGTGCCGAGTTCCTGCTGCAGCCAGGCTTTGGCGAACTGCCAATCCCGCCTCACGATGCGGGCGGAGGTCTGCATGACTTCGGCCACCTCTTCCTCGCTGAGCCCGCCAAAGTAGCGCAGTTCGACCACCTTGGCCTGGCGCGGGGCGAGTTGGGCGAAGCCGGTGAGCGCATCGTCCAGCGCGAGGACGAAGGCGTCGGGCTCGGGGGAGAGGACGGGCGCATCCTCGACATTGATCTTCACCACTTCGCCGCCGCGGGGTTACGGCTTGGGCGGCTCCGCCGGGCGGGTGGTTTCCTGAGCGAGGGCGGAGCGGTATTGCTGCTCCAGTTCGTGAAGGTCGAAGGCGGGGGGCAAATTGCGCTGGCTCTGGAACAGCTGGTCGAGTTGGAATTCGGCGAGCAGGCCGGCGGCTTCGCTGAGGTTGCCGGTGGCGTGCACGCGTTCGTGGGCAAGCACTCCGGCGATGGCGAAGGCAATCCAGGGTTGGGAGCGATTGAAGGCATCGGCGATGGCCTGGTGCGGCCCCAGGTTGACGTAGATGGGCCAGGCGGGGGTGATGGTGAAGGCGAAGGCGTGGCGGGCACGCTCGCGGAGTACCGCATTGGCGGCAAGATCGGGGTGGGCCTTGAGGAACTGCTCGTAGTCCCGGATGATCACGAGGTGAGCGGGGTCACACGGGAATCTGAGCTCCGCGGGCAGGACCTTCCACGCCGCGCGGATCAGCGGCGCCTCGCCGCAGGCGGGGGCTCCCGCTGCCCAGGCATGGCACGCGAGCGCGGTCATCAACAGAATGCAGGAACGGTTGGGGATCATCTCTTCCTCCGGCCGCGCGAAGGCGGCGTGAGGCGAGTGTGCAGGCAGGCGGGATTTCAAACGATGCAGCGGCGGTGAAGCGCAGGTGATTTGGGGGTGAAGCGCTATCCGGTTGACAGGGAAGAGGTTGTGATAGAATTTTCACACCACTTCGACACTTCCCAGCAGGATGGATGAGAAGCTACCGCCCGATGCCGCGCTGACGGCAGCCGTGATTCGGTTCACGCCCTTCACACTGGACGTGCGCGCGGCCGAACTGCGCAAGCACGGGACGCGGCTGCGGCTGCCGGGACAGAGCTTTCAGGTGCTGCGGCTGCTGCTGGAACATCCCGGGGAAGTGGTGCTGCGGGAAGAGATCCGGGACAAGCTCTGGCCCAACGGGACCATCGTCGAGTTCGATCACAGCATCAACGCGGCCATCAAGCAGTTGCGCGGGGCGCTGGGCGATTCCGCGGAGGAGCCGCGCTACATCCAGACGGTGGGGCGGCAGGGGTACCGGTTCATCGGGCAATTGGACGCGGTAGAGGCGGCGCAACTCGAAACACCACTCGCCCCAAAGGCGGCGCCTGCCGATGCGGCCGCGGAGATGGTCTCTCACTTCCGGTTGCTGCGGAAACTGGGCGAGGGCGCCATGGGCAAAGTCTGCCTGGCCGAAGATCTGAAACTGGGTCGGCAAGTGGCGCTGAAGTTCCTGGCGGACGATGCCGCTATGCCCGCGCTGGTGGAGCGTTTCCGCCGCGAGGCGCGCGCGGCAGCGGTGTTGAGCCATCCCAATATCTGCGCGGTATATGGCGTGGAAGAGTACGAGGGCCAGCCGGTCATCGTGATGGAGTTCGTGGAAGGCGAGACGCTGGCCGCGCGGTTGGAGCGCGGAGCGTTGAAGCCGGAGCAGGCGCTGGCGCTGGCGATTCAAATCGCGGCGGCTCTGGCCGAGGCTCACGGCAAGGGTGTGGTGCATCGCGATCTGAAGCCGGCCAATATCATGCTGGGCAAGATACTGGGCAAGCCCGGCGCGAAGGTGCTGGATTTCGGGCTGGCGAAGATGGAGCGCGCGGTCCACCAAGCGGCCCAGACCAACACCATGACGGCGGAAGGTACGCTCCTCGGCACGGTGCAATACATGTCTCCGGAGCAGGCGCAGGGCAAAGAGGCGGACGCGCGCAGTGACATCTTCTCTTTCGGTCTGGTGCTGTACGAGATGCTCACGGGGAAGCGCGCCTTCGCAGGTTCGAATCCCGCCAGCATCATCGCCGCGATTCTGGAGCGTGAGGCGCCAACCCTGGAACCGGCGGGGATGAACCGCGTGGTGCAGGCATGCCTGGCCAAGGATCCGGCGGACCGGTTTCAGACGGCGCGGGATCTGCGGCGGGCGCTGGAGTGGGGCGGCGGGGAAGGGCCCCCGGCGGCGGCTCCGGTCCGGCAGGCGCGGCGGATTCCGGCGGCGGTGTGGCTGGCTGTGCCGGTGCTCGTGGCGGCGGGCTGGTTCTACGTTCGACATGGCGCGCCGCAAGCGCCGGTGCTGGTGCAGCTCACTGCGTATACGGGCTTCGAGAGGTTCCCCAGTTTCTCACCGGACGGCACGCAGGTGGCGTTCACGTGGGACAGCGAAAAAGAGGACAACTCCGATATCTACGTGAAGCTGGTGGGGGAATCCAACGCAGTGCGGTTGACCACGGATGCGGCGCCGGATCTGCTCCCCGCATGGTCGCCGGACGGGAAGCGGATCGCCTTTCAGCGTAACCGGCCCGAGGCGCCGGGAATCTGGAGCGTTTCGCCCTTGGGTGGAGCCGAACAGAAGCTGGCGGATGTGCGCGCGGTGGGGCAGATGTCGTGGTCGCCGGATGGAAAGTGGCTGGCGGCGATGCTGGCCCAACCTGGATCCGGCGCGGGCAACAGGGGTGAGTTGTTCGTGGTGCCGGCAGGGGGTGGGGAGCCGCGGCGGATCTCCGGCGCGCCGCGCGCGGGCTTCGGCGTGGACGCGGGCTATTCGCCGGACGGACGGCAGTTGGCGTATTCGTGGTGCACGTCGCTGTGGTCCTGCGACTTGTACGTGCAGGCGCTCGATGGGGGTTCGGTTGGGATAGGCGAGGCGCGGCGGATTACGCGGCAGGGGGTGTTCATCCGGGGGCTGGCGTGGAGCCGGGATGGCGCGGGGCTGGTGTATAGCGGGTCTGTGAGTTGGGGGTTGACCCCGTGGTTGTGGCGGGTCGGAACGGGCGGCACACAGCAGCCGGAGCGGCTGGATTTCGCGGGACAGAAGGCGATCTATCCGGCGATTTCGGCGGCGGGAGGGCGGTTGGCGTTCTCGCGGATCACTACGGATTTCGATGTGTGGCGGTATGCGGTGGGCGGAAGCGCGGAGCCGTTCCTGAAATCTTCGGTGCACGACCTGGCGGCGCAATATTCGCCGGATGGGAGCCGGATCGTCTTCGGTTCGGACCGGTCGGGTGAGGTTTCCGAGATCTGGCTGGCGAACGCGGACGGGTCACAGCCGGTGCAACTGACGAAAGATGTGGGGCGGGGGCAGGGCTCGCCGCGGTGGTCGCCGGACGGGCGCCTGATCGCGTTCGATTCGCTGAACGTGGAAGGCGAATCGCAGGTTTATGT
>CAIRBY010000151.1 GCA_903876865.1 uncultured Acidobacteriia bacterium | reverse complement strand
TGTATTGGTCATCAGTCTCCGATTCCTTCTACCTGTACCAGGCAACTATAAAACGTAGGGCCGCCGCCGAAATCCGTCAGCCGGTCGCCGGTCAGCGCGTTGATGCTCCGCCCGTCCGGCGCGCGTTTGCCCCAGCGCACCGCGGGTACGCAGACCACCCCGGGCCGCACCCGCCCGTCCACATCCGCTTGCAGCAGGCAGGCCCCGCGATCATTGTAAACCCGCACCGCGTCGCCGCTTTGAATCCCGCGCGCCGCTGCATCGTCCGCGCTTAGGTGTACGGTCGCCGTGTCCCGGTCCGCCTTGTCGCGATAGCCGAAGGTCGAGTTCATGCTGTCCTCGTTCTTCGGCGAAATCAGTTCCAGCGGATACTTCGCGCGCAACGCCGCATCGCCGTGACGCGATTCCACCGGTGGCGTATACACCAGCGCCTCCGCATGGAAATGGCACTTGCCATCCGCCGTGCCGAAGTTGCCTTCGGCGAACGGCAGAAACGGCTCGCCCTCCCGGGAAACGTTGAGCCGCACCGAATGCTCGCGGTCCAACCGCTCCAGCGTAATCCCGCTGAGGAACGGGTGCCCCGACGCCAGCAAGCCGCGCATCATGTCGTCATCGCTTTCCTGGAAGCACGGGTCCGTGAAGCCCATCCGCTCCCCCAGCAGGCGGAAAAACTCCACGTTGCTCTTCGTCTCCCCCGGCGCCGGCAGCGCCGGACGCGCCAACTGCAAGTAATAGTGCCCGTACGCCTTGTACAGGTCCGTGTGCTCCAGAAACGTGGTCGAGGGCAGCAGCAGGTCGGCGTGGTCCGCCGTATCCGTCTGGAACTGCTCCAGCACCACCGTGAACAGGTCTTCGCGCCGCAACCCGCGCAGCACCGCATTCTGGTTGGGCGCAATCGCGGCAGGGTTGGAGTTGTAGACGACCAGCGCTTTCACCGGCGGCCCGGCGAGTTCGTTCAGCGCCTTGCCCAGATGGGCCATGTTCACCAGCCGCGCCTCCCGCCCCAGCGCCGCCTGCTGCAGATCTTCGCGCTCCAGCCCGCTCGTGTTGAGATAGAACGCCTGCGAGGTGGAAAGCTGCAAGCCGCCGCCCACGTCCTTCCACGCCCCGGTCAGCGCCGGCAATAGCGCGATCGTCCGTGTCGCCGTCGCCCCCCGCTCGCTCCGCTGCACCCCGTAATTCAGCCGGATCACCGCCGGACGCGTGCCCGCGTACTCGCGCGCCAGTTGCACGATCTCTTCCGCCGCGATGCCCGTCAGTTCCGCCGCGCGCTGCGGCGTCCATTCGCGCACATGCTCCCGCAATTCCGCGAACCCGCTCGTGTGCCGCTCCACGTACTCCGCATCGTGCAACTTCTCGCCCGTGATCACGTGCATCATCGCCAGCGCCAGCGCCGCATCGCTCCCCGGATTGATGAAGAAGTGCTTGTCCGCGGCTGCCCCGGTGCGGTTCTTCTGCGGGTCGATCGTGTAAAATTTCGCCCCGTTGCGGCGCGCCTCCACAATGAACGGCCACAGGTGGACGTTGGTCCCCAGAATGTTGGCGCCCCACGCAATGATCAGCTTCGCGTGCCGGAACTGCTCCGGCTCCACGCCATAACGCACACCCAGCGCCTGCGTCAGCCCCGCCGCGCCCGCCGAAGCGCAAATGGTGCGGTCCAGCCGCGAGGCGCCCAGCCGGTGAAAGAAGCGCCGGTCCATCCCGCCAAAGTTCAGAATCCCCATCGTACCGGCGTAGCTATAGGGCAGGATGGCTTCGCTGCCGAACTCCTCCGCCACCCCGCGCAGGCGTCCCGCGATCGTGTCCAGCGCCTCGTCCCACGTGATCCGCTCGAAACGCCCTTCGCCCTTAGCGCCCACCCGCCGCTGCGGATACAGCAACCGCTCGGGATGGTATTCCCGCTCCAGGTACTGCGCTACCTTGCCGCACAGAAAGCCGCGCGTCACCGCGTGCTCGGGATTGCCGCGCAGCCTGCTGCCGCGCCCGTCTTCCACGTTGATGAGGAGCGAACAGCAGTCCGGGCAGTCCAGCGCGCACACGGAATGACGGATTTCGGCCATTTCCCGCTATTATATCGCCCCGGCCCGTGGCAGCCCGCGCGGAGTAGACTGGGTCCATGGAGCAGGGGCGGCAGAGCGACGTGCGGCGCGGGATCCGCCTGGAGCGGTTCACGATCGGCTACAACTGCCTGGAAGCGCTGATTGCGGTTGGCGCGGGCGTCTGGTCCGGCAGCATCGCGCTGGTCGGCTTCGGCTTGGATAGCGTCATCGAAGTCGCCTCCGGCGGCGCCTTGCTGTGGCGGCTCTACGGAGATGCCGGCCCGCGCCGCGAAGCCCGCGAAAAGACGGCGCTGCGCAGCGTCGGCGTCTGCTTCTGCCTCCTGGCCGCATACGTGGGCTGGGAGGCCGTCGAGTCCCTGCTGCTGCGCGAGGCGCCCCGTCCCAGCCTGCCCGGGACGCTATTGGCGCTGCTTTCGATCGTCGTCATGCCCCTCCTGGCGCGGGCCAAACGCGGCGTCGCCGGCCGCATCGGCAGCGCGGCGCTACAGGCGGACGCGCGCCAGACTTCGCTCTGTATGTACCTCTCCGCGATCCTGCTCGCCGGACTGCTCCTGAACGCCCTCTGCGGCTGGTGGTGGGCCGACCCCGCCGCCGCCCTCGTCATGGTCCCCATCATCGCCCGCGAAGGCTGGGACGCCCTCCGCGGCAAGCCCTGCTGCGCCGCCTGTCACTAGTCAGATCATGGCGTTCTGCCCAACTCACCAGCCCTCTGCAGAGTGTGTGGCAGACCAGTGGGACAGGCCATCGCATTTTGTGGCCTGTCGGCTAATCCAGTCTTTGCCTCCCTCACCCCGCCGCAATCATCTCCACAATCTCCGCCCCAATCGCCAGCGACGCCGTCGCCGCCGGACTCGGCGCATTCAGCACATGCAGCGCATTCTTCCGCGCAATCAGCCGGAAATCCTGCACCAACTCCCCTTCCGGCGCAATCGCCTGCGCCCGCACCCCGCTGCCTCCCGTATCCAGATCCGCCGGCTGAATTTCCGGGATCAGCTTCCGCAGCGATTCGCAAAACAGCTCCCGGCTGAAAGACCGCCGCAACTCGAACCAGCACATCGAGGGATACCGCCGCATGAAGCGCCAGAAGCCGCCATATGTCAGCGCGTCGAACAGATCGCCGGCGTGGAAATCCGTCTTCCGATACCCTTCGCGCGCCAGCGCCAGCACCGCATTCGGCCCCGCCTCGATCCCGCCGTGGATCAACCGCGTGAAGTGCACGCCCAGAAACGGAAACTGCGGGTCCGGCACCGGGTAGATCAGGTTCCGCACCAGCCCCTGCCGCTCCGGACGGATCTTGTAATACTCGCCGCGGAAAGGCAGGATGCGCATGTCGCGCCGCTCGCCGCTCATCTCCGCCACCCGGTCCGAATGCAGCCCCGCGCACGTGATCAGAAAGTCCGCCGTGAATTCGCCCGCCGTGGTGACGGCGCGCCAGCCCTCGCCTTCGTGGCGCAGCGCCCGCACCTCCGCGCTCGTCACCACTTCCGCGCCCGCCGCCGCCAGGCGCGCGACCATCGCGTCGCAGACCCTGGGATAGTCCACGATGCCTTCCTGCGGCACCCGCAGCGCCGCCACGCCGCCCACATGCGGCTCGATTTCGAGCATCTGCTCGCGGTTGAGCCAGGCGAGTCCGGTCAGCCCGTTCTGTATGCCGCGTTCGTGCAGCGCGCGCAGGCGCTCCACCTCGGCGGCGTCCGTCGCCACCACCAGCTTGCCGCAAATCTCGTGCGGCACCCCGTTTTCGCGGCAGAACTCGACCATCTGCCGGATGCCGTCCACCGCCAGCCGCGCCTTCACCGAGCCGGGTTTGTAATAGAGGCCGCAGTGCAGCACGCCGCTATTGTGCCCCGTCTGATGGCGCCCCACGCCCGCCTCTTTTTCCAGCACGCGGATGCGCGCCCCGGGGAACTTCTGCCCCAGTCGCAGCGCCGTGGCCAGTCCCACAATCCCCCCGCCGACAATGATTACGCTCTTCGCATTCATGAAACACCCAGTGTAGTGCCTGGCGCGCGCAGAGGGGCGCGGATGCGTGCGGCAGTGCCCCGGAAGGAGCGACACGGCGCGCTCGGAGGGACCGGTCGCGCAAGTTCCCGAACCTGAAGCCAACGTTCCGCGCCAGTTCGTTCCGGCTACCGGTTTCCATGATCGAGGACCTCAAGATCCTGGCGAACCAGCGCGACGTCCCCTACCAATCCCTGTTGAAGGTCTTTCAGGCGGAGCGACTGAAGAAGGAACGCCGCCGCGCATCGTAACAGCGCCCCGCCCGCTGGCGCCATCGCTCTCTGGGATGCGGGCAACGGATCGCTGAGCCAATTCCCGGTCCACTGGGCACGGCAGCGTTAAGCACGACGCCGTCGGCTGGGTTCGATCCACGCTCCCCGGCACAGATCAGCAGCGCGCGTGATGCGGACAAGCGAACGCGCGCAGCCCCCGGATGGTCATTTACCCCAATCGGCCCGCAATCGGTTACGCCGCCGATTTGACCACTGAAACGCGCACCCTGTAGCCCAAAGAGGCGAGTATGCGGATCAAAAGGTCCGTCGAAACATGTTCCAAATCGCCGTTCAGAATCGCGGTGACTCTGGTCCGCGATGTTCCCGAACGCGCTGCGATCTGCGCGTGGGTACATTTCTGCTTCCGCGCGATCTCTTTCAGTCGGGTAGCGAGGTCGTTCTGAACCTGCCACTCCCTGGCATCGGCGGCGGGCAAATCCAGCGCTTCAGCCAGTGCTTTAGGGGTCCTGGCGACAACCGGTTTCACTTTAGGCATCGAGCAACTCCTTTAAACGTTTCTTTGCCAACTCGATTTCCAGCGGCGGGGTCCGCTGCGTCTTCTTCGCGAAAGCGTGGAACACCAGGACGCCTTTCTTGGTCGCGGTGAAGTAGAACACGCGGAAGATTCCGTCTTCGCCCTTCACGCGGAGTTCTGCAACACCTGAAGCTACCGTTGGCATCGGTCGGGCAACGGGCATGCCGAGCGTTTCGCCAATCTGGAGCCGGAATAATCCTCTGCCGATCCGAGCGCGGACTTCCACCGGAAACCGGCGGATTTCATCCCGCGCTTTCGGGTGGAAGATGATCGGCCGCACCGCAGCAGTGTATCAAATTTGAGACATGAGAGGTATCGTCCTGTCCCAAGCGGCCTGTCCCAGGCGGCCGATAAACGCATCCTCGTACAATGGCTACCACCCGCCAACGTTCAAGTTCCGAGTGGTGCGTAAGCAGCCGCGGCTTGGACTATTCGGAGCGATGTGTCTCATAATATGAGGTGCATGCGACACAAGCTCATCAAACATGCGACGGTTACAGCATTGGCCGTCACATGTCTGTGCGCGCAGACGCCGCAGTGGAAAGACC
>CAIRBY010000150.1 GCA_903876865.1 uncultured Acidobacteriia bacterium | reverse complement strand
CGCCATCGCCCGCGAGATCGCCCAATCCCCCGACGTCCTCTTCCTCGACGAGCCCACCAATCACCTCGATTTCGAAGGCATTCAGTGGCTCGAAAAGCTGCTCGCCACCGCCACCTTCGCCAGCGTCGTGGTCAGTCACGATCGCTACTTCCTCGATAACGTGGTCAATGATATGGCGGAGATCGGCCGCGAATACCCCGGCGGCATCTTCCGCGTCGAGGGCGGCTACAGCGAATTCCTGCTCAAGAAAGAGGCCTTCCTCACCAGCCAGGCCAACCAGCAGGAGGCCCTCACCAATCGCGTCCGCCGTGAAGTCGAGTGGCTCAGCCGCGGCCCCAAGGCCCGCACCGGAAAATCCAAGGCGCGCATCGATGATGCCGGCCGCCTCATGCGCGAACTCGGCGACCTCGAATCCCGCACCGCCAAGGGCGTCACCCAGATCGATTTCACCGCCACCGACCGCCGCACCAAGCGCCTCCTCTCCGTCGAACACATCTCCAAGGAACTCGGCGGACGCACCCTCTTCGGCGATCTCAGCTTCACCCTCACCCCCGGTATGCGCCTCGGCCTGCTCGGCCTCAACGGCACAGGCAAGACCACTCTGCTCCGCATTCTCTCCGGGGAAATCACGCCCGATTCCGGCCGCGTCGAACGCGCCGGCGCCCTCCGCCTCGTCTATTTCGATCAGGCCCGCGAGCATCTCGATCGCGAACAGACCCTCCGCCAGGGACTCGGCGCGCACGGCGATACCATCGTCTTTCAGGACCGCCCCATCCACGTTGCCGCCTGGGCCAAGCGCTTTCTCTTCGATTCCAGCCAGCTCGATCGCCCCATCTCCAGCCTCTCCGGCGGAGAGCAGGCGCGCGTCCTCATCGCCCGCCTCATGCTCCAACCCGCGGACCTGCTCCTCCTCGACGAGCCCACCAACGATCTCGATATCCCCACCCTCGAAGTGCTCGAGGATAGCCTCACCGAATTCCCCGGCGCGCTCGTCCTCGTCACCCACGATCGCTATCTGCTCGACCGCGTCTCCACCGCCGTCCTCGGCCTCGATGGCAAAGGCAACGCGCAACTCTTCGCCGATTACTATCAGTGGGAGACGGCCCGCAATCTCGCCGCCGCGCCCGCCGCGAAGCGCGAGGCCGCGCCCGCCGCTTCCGGCAAGTCCCAGCCCGCCAAAAAGAAGCTCAACTACCTGGAATCGCGCGAGTGGGATTCGATGGAAGGGCGCATTGTGGAAGCCGAAACCGAGGTCGCCGCCATTCACGCCGAAATGCAGTCCCCGGACGTGGTCTCCGATGGGCCCCGTCTCCAGGCCTGCTACCAGCGCGTGCAGCAGGCGGAGGCCACCGTGCACTCCCTCTATGCCCGTTGGGCGGAACTCGAAGCAAAGCTGCAATAGTCCGGTACCGCTAGGCTTGTTCCCATCCCCAGGATGAGATAGCCTAACGTAAGACTAGGGCGAGTAACTGTTCCGCTGCGGCGGATGGAGGAATTGACTGATGAAACTCATGCAAAAGGCCGTTGGAGTAATGATTCTGCTGTCGGCATCCGGCGCGCTCATGGCGCAATCCGCCGGTTCGGCATACATTAAGACCAGTGTGAACCCCGGACGCGCCGGTGTGTTCGTGGATGGCAAGTACGTCGGCCCCGCCGGCAATTTCGGTATGGCCAGATCCTACCCCGTTGCTCCCGGAAAGCACGAGGTCAAACTCGTAGACCCGCGCTTTGAAGAGCATACCGCCTCGGTGGAAGTAGCCCAGGGCAAGACCACCAAACTGGAACACACCATGAAGCCGCTGCCCGCGCCCAAAGGGCCCTTCGGCGGTCTGCGTACCCCGGTGTCTGAGAAGTATGCCGCGGTCTATATCAACGACCACTACTACGGTCACGCCGGCGAGTTCAACAACCCCACCCAGAAGTTGATGCTGCCCGTGGGCGAGTATGATGTCCGTGTGGAACCGCCAGCCGGTTCGGTCATCAAACAGCACGTGAAGCTCGAAGAAGGCAAGACCGTCCTCGTGAAGTAAGGGAGCTCCGATGCCGATATCCAAACGCGCCACCGCGGAATTTCTGGGAACCTTCTGGCTGGTATTCGGCGGCTGCGGCAGCGCCGTGCTGGCCGCCGCCTTCCCCAATACCGGCATCGGCTTTCTCGGTGTCGCGTTTGCTTTCGGTCTGACCGTGCTGACCATGGCCTACGCCATCGGTCACATCTCGGGCTGCCATCTCAATCCGGCCGTTTCCGTCGGCCTGATGCTCGCCAAGCGCTTTCCCAAGGCCGATCTGGCCTATTACATCGTGGCTCAGGTGCTCGGCGGCATTGCCGGCGCCGGCGTCCTCTACGTCATCGCCTCCGGGAAGCCCGGCTTCGAACTCGGCGGTTTCGCCGCCAACGGCTTTGCCGAGAACTCTCCCGGCGGCTACTCCATGGAGTCCTGTCTGGTGGCGGAACTGGTGCTCACGTTCATGTTCCTGATCATCATTCTGGGCGCCACCGATAAGCGCGCGCCCCAGGGCTTCGCGCCCGTCGCCATCGGCCTCGGCCTCACCCTGATCCACCTGATCGGCATCCCCGTCACCAACCTCTCCGTGAACCCGGCCCGCAGCACCGGCCCCGCGGTCTTCGTCGGCGGCTGGGCCATCCAGCAGCTGTGGCTCTTCTGGCTCGCCCCTATCGCCGGCGCAGCCCTCGCCGGCCTCGTCTACCCCTGGCTCGCCGGCAGCGACGAACCCGCCGCCCCCACTAAGAAGAAGTAGGACAGGCCTCCCGGCCTGTCCCACTTGCCTAAGCTGTTGTAGTTGTCTTTGCCTCTTGCCTTTCCCCTTCCCCCCGTTCCCGCGAGGCACTTGCATAATTGAGGTAATCGACTGAAATAAAACAAAACGGCCTGATTGTGTTTGAATAGGGGCTCCGTTGGCGTTAAGCTGTTGCTGCGAAACAAACGGCAAAACGAGG
>CAIRBY010000149.1 GCA_903876865.1 uncultured Acidobacteriia bacterium | reverse complement strand
CAGGTCTCCCGCCTGTTTTCGCCGCTGGATGTAGTGATCGGTAGCGGCTGAATGCACCACATCTTCCGTGCGCCGTTTGGGCATATGGCAATCCGTGCAATTGGTCTCGCGCGGATGCTTCCCCGCGGCGACCTGCCGGTCGAAGGCGGCCGCGTGACACTGGCGGCAGACCGCGGTGTAATGCCTCTCCGCCGCCTCGCCGCGCGGAATGTCATGGGGATTGTGGCAGGTGGTGCAGAGCAGTTTGCCCTCGCTTTTCAAGAAGCAGGCGGAGCGGCGCAAGCGGTAGGCTGCGTTGACGATTTCGTACTTTTCTTCGCGACCCGTGCCGGGAGCGTGGTCGAAGTTCAGGATGTAGTCGCCCATCGGTTCGCCGGGTTTGTAGGAGAAGGGTCCGCGCTCATAGCGCTGAATCGCGTTGGGCAGGGGGAAACTGGTGGGCTCGAGATGGCACACCATGCAGACTTCCATCTGGCGCTCCGGGCTCAGCCGCCTGGGGTTCACGATGGCGCTGCGAATCGCCGCGCGCGCGGTCCCCGCCGTGCCCGCCAGTTGAACGTGCCTGGCGCCGGGACCGTGGCAGCGCTGGCAATCGATTCCACTGGGCAGCGGCTCCGCGTAGACTGGATCGGCAAACGGCTGGTCGTGCCCCGCCGGGATCCGTGGATACGCGTTGTGGCAGAACATGCAGTCGTAGGTGATGGGACGGCGGAAGCCGTCGTGGTTGGGACGGTCGTAACCGGGGCTCATGGCCCAATAGCCGCCCTTTTCGGAATACCATCCCAGCGGCAGTTCCACCAGCGTGTTGGCTTCGGTCCGGTGCAGGTAGGCGCGGGCGTGATTGCCGGAACCCATGATCCAGTCGATCTGCTTCTCCATCACGTTGACGACTTTGCCGGTGGCATCCAGTTGGTGGCGCCGCTGGAAGAACTTGCCGTCGCGGCGCAGCATGGTGAAGTAGCTATCGGAGGGTTGATGGTAATAGGTGTTCCTGACCTCGTAATCTTCGACCGTGTTCGCCGGGGAGGGCCGGAAAAATGAGCGGCCCATACCGGTTCGGCGATAGGTTTCGGCTACGTCCCGATGGCATCCGGCGCAGACTTGGGGGTCGACCGAGCCGGTAAGTTCTCCGCGAGGGGAGTAATTCGTCTGACTTTGGGCGTCCAGGACAACGGGAGTGAGTAACAGGGGCGCGCGCGTCAGGCAGGCGACCGCCGCCAGCGTCCCCACGATCCACCCTGTCCACCGCCTATGTTGCCACACTGCCACTTGTCGATCTCATATTACCAATCAGAGACAAAAAAACCTTTGACAGGATGGCGCACTTGTTAAATTTCTGTTACCATAGCCGGAAATCGTTAGCGGCAAATAGCCTGTTTTCAGGATGATGCTGTCTTTAATTCAAGCCGCAAAAGTCGAAGCTGGGTAACACCGGACAAGTTACTTCAACACCAAGGATTTGTGATGACTCGCAACGTTGCGCGGAAGACTAAAAAGATCCAATTTGCCCTGTTGGCAGCGTCGTTCCTCCTGCCAGGGGCCCTGTTCGGCCAGAGCGGCGCAGGTTCAATTCAAGGTACGGTCCAGGATGCGACGTCAGCCTCGATCCCCGGTTGCTCCGTCCATCTGGTGAATCCGAGCACAGGCCTGGTCAACGACACCACGACGAATAGCAGCGGTTTCTATTCGGTGCCCGGTCTGTTCGCGGGCAGTTACACGCTGACGTTCAGCGCGCCGGGAATGAAGAAATACCAGACCGTGGTCGCGCTGCAGGACGCGCAGACCGCCGTTCTCAATCCCAAACTCACGGTTGGTGATGTGGCTGAGCAGGTGACCGTGGCGGGCGACGCGATTCAGTTGGCCACCTACGATAGCGGCACGGTCAGCACGCAGTTGGATTTCAAGCGCATCGATCAGCTACCGCAAAATGGACGCAACGTGTTGGGGTTGGCGCAGAACACGGTGCCTGGACTCGAAGGCGGCGGAACGCGTGCCAACGGTGTCATGCAGGAAGGTATGGAGTACTCCCAGGATGGCGCGCCCATGACCAACCGCAACTTCGGCGGCGAGGCCAATTCGGCGCAATCCACCTTGCCCGACCCGGATTCGGTGCAGGAAGTGAAATTCGAAACCCTGAATTCGAGCGCGCAGTTTGCCACTCCCGCAACTGTGATTCTGACCACCAAGTCCGGTACCAACCAGATTCATGGCTCGGCCTTTGAGACGGCCCGCAACAACTACTTCGGCGTCGCCAAGGCGCGCCAGAATCCCGCCAACTTCGCCGCGCCTCACCTGGTGCGCAACGAATTCGGCGCATCGGTCGGCGGCCCCATCTGGGTTCCGAAAGTGTATAACGGCAAGAACAAATCGTTCTTCTTTTTCGCGTACGAGCGCTTCTCGCTGCGCCAGGCGTCGAACGAACTGGTCGCGGTGCCGACAGTCGCGATGAGAAATGGCGATTTCAGCGGCCTCATCAATGGTGCCGGTCAGCAGCAGGTTCTCTACGATCCCAGCACCACCGTGGCGGGTACGCTTTCGCGTACGCCGTTTCCCAACAACCAGATTCCGATCGCGCGCATCAGCCCGCTGGCCAAGACGTTGTATGCGGCTACCCCGCTGCCGATGACGGCCGACAATCCGCTGGTGAATTCCAACTTCAACGCCGTGAACAACACGATGCAGACGGTTCCGAACGTCACCTTCCGGCTGGATCAGGTGTTCAACCAGAACAACCGCCTGTACTTCCGCTTCACGGATATCGACCAGACCCAGCAGGCCCTGCGCAACTACCCGGCGAATTCCCCGGCGAACATTGCCGGCGGCGGACTGCCCGAGGGTGCGACGGGCTATCAGGCGATCCCGATCCAGACCATCAGCGGAGCGATGGGGCTCTCCCACGTCTTCTCCCCGACCTTCTTCTCCGAGACCATCCTGAGCCAGCAGTGGCAGCGCATGTATGTGCAGGGGAACAACGTCTCGCTGGCAAATTATGAAGCACAGTTGGGCCTGCCCAACAATTTCGGCCAGGGCGGCTTCCCGGCTATCGGCGCGAACCTGATCATGCCGTATGGCGGTTCGCAATGGAACTATGGCATGAGCCAGATCATCTCGACTCTGGACGAGAACCTGACCAAAGTCTGGGGCAAGCACCAGATCACGTTTGGCGGACGCTACCGGCACGAACGCTTCGGCTATATGTCCGATCGCTCTCCCGACACGATCGCCTTCAGCAACCAGGCCACCGCGATCTACGATCCGACCACCGGCGCCAACTACGGGGCCAAGCCCAACACCGGCTATCAGGATGCGGATTTCTTCCTGGGCGCGGCCAGTTCCTATAGCCAGAATAAGAACGCTCCGTTCGGCCACTATCGCGAACAGGAGTTCGATTTCTACGTGCAGGACAACTTCCGTGTGAGCCACAGCCTGACTGTCAACTACGGCTTGCGCTGGGAAATGCACCCCGCGCCGCACTCCGATTCGGATAACTTCGTTACGTTCGATCTGAAGCACAATGCTGTCGTGCTGGCCAAAGACCCCGCCTCATATGTTCAGACCGGGTTCACCACGCAGGCGATCCTGA
The DNA here is from genome assembly GCA_903876865.1 of uncultured Acidobacteriia bacterium. Taxonomy (GTDB): domain Bacteria; phylum Acidobacteriota; class Terriglobia; order Bryobacterales; family Bryobacteraceae; genus Solibacter. Next base: position 12,109 of record CAIRBY010000149.1, on the reverse strand, counting down.
CCAACATGACGAACCTCGGCGTCAAGTTCGAAACTCCGGCGCAGGCGGGTCTGCCCTCGTCTGGAATTGAGAACAGCATGAAGAACTTCAATCCGCGCATAGGCTTTGCGTATGTGCCTTCATTCGGGAAGAACGGGACGGTAATCCGCGGAGGCTTCGGCGAGTACATTTATCCGGTGCCAATCCGTAACTCGGTCCGGTATCTCACCGCGGACCTGCCCTTCACCGCGAGTTATTCGCAGAGCTACACGAGCGCCTCGCAGGCGCCGGATGGCCTGCCGAACTACCTGCTGCGTTCGCCGCAGAGCGTCATCGCAGGTTTCAACAGCGCCAACGTGGTGAACTCCAATACCACCACTTCGCTGCTGCCCGGTATCGGCATGGCGGAAACGCTGAACTCGAAGTACCCCCCCGCGCACGTGTATGACGCGAACTTCACCATCGAACAGCCGTTGAAGGATGGCTCGGTGATCCGCGCCAGCTACGTTTACACACACGGCAACAACCTCGACCAGAACTACCAATACAACAATGCCCCCTCCACGTATGTGTGGGAAATGGCGACCGGGACCACGCCGCCGACTGGAACGTACGCCGGCACCGCGACCCGTCCTTATGATCAGACCACGTGGGGTGGTAGCGTCCTCTCGATGAAGACCGGCTGGTCCAATGACAGCGCGCTGCAGATCAACTACCAGCGCCCCTTCAAGAAGGGCTTTGGCTATCAGGTCTACTACGTCTACTCGCGGGCCTTCCGCCTGGGCGGCAATACCTTCCGCGATAACGTGTTGTATCCGGCGCAGAACTTCGCTCCCGGTGTGCTGCCCGCGGGTCTGGATACAGGGACGATTCTGGAACCCAGCCAGGCTCTCAATCGCTACGAAAACTATAAGGTCGATACCGCGATTCCGATGCATCACGTTGTGTTCAACGGCATCGTGGATATCCCGGTAGGCAAAGGCAAACACTTCGCCGGTAATGCCGGCCGCTTCCTGGATGCTCTGGTGGGCGGTTACCAGGTGGCCTTCGTCGGCCAAGTGGTGTCGCAGTCGTTCCAGGTGGCCTCCGGCAACTGGGGCGCAACCAGCCAGGTACAGACGTACGGCAGTTCGAATCCCATCGACGATTGCCGCAGCGGCGTCTGCCATCCCGCGTTTCTGTGGTTCAACGGCTACATCTCGCCGACCGTGATTGGCGCCGCCAAGAACGGAATCTCGGGCATCCCTTCCAACTACACGCCGTACCTCGCGCCCATCAACAACACGCCGGGCACGGCGAATTTCGGCAACAACAACGTGAACATCACGCTGAAGAACGGAAGCGTCGTCTCCACCGGGTATTCGCCCGGACCCGCTGGCGCCAACCCGTTCTCGCAGACCGTGCTGATGGGGCCCTACAACTATGTCTCCGACATTTCGATCTACAAAGTTTTCAATCTGAATGAGAGAGTCAAGTTGAGAATCAACGTGGACGGCTTCAACGCGTTCAACCTCCAGGGACGCGTCAACCCCAATACCACGGATGGAATCGAGTCTCTACAGACTTCCTATTGGACTCCGCGGCAGGTGCAGTTCTCCGGCCGTATTTCCTTCTAGGCGTTCCGCTCGCGGACTGGCCTGTCGCCGGGTTTCGACCCGACGGCAGGCCTTTTCTTTTGCCTGTCACTCGATTCACGGCGCCACGCCCAGCGCCTCTCGCAGCGCGGCTTTCATCACCGCCTCCGGCGCACTCTGGCCCGTCCACAGTTCGAAGCCAATCACACCCTGATAGACCAACATTGCAAGACCGTCCAGCACCGGTAATCCCAGTTGCCGCGCCGCATTCAGCAGGCGCGTCTCCGGCGGATTGAAGACCGCGTCGCAGACCAGCATTCCCGGCGAGGCGCCGCGCAGATCCACCGGCGGCATCGCGTCGATATCGGGGTAGAGTCCGATCGACGTCGCATTGACCAGGATGCCGGTCGCGGGGCTCACCGGGTAGGCGCCCGACCACGCCTCGAAGCGGATGGGCGCTGCGGTCTTCGCGGCCAGACCGGCCACCATCGCCTCGCCTCGCGAGGGCGTGCGGTTGACCACCACGATCTCCGCCGTCCCGGCCAGAGCCAGTTCCGTCACGATCGCCCGCGCCGCGCCGCCCGCGCCCAACACCACCGCGCGCTTGCCCCGCGGGTCCACTCCCGCGTCCGCGCGCAATCCGCGCAGAAAGCCCTTGCCGTCCGTGTTCTCGCCGATCAGGCGGTCGCCCACGCGCCGCACCGTATTCACGGCGCCGATGATCGCGGCGTCTTTCGCAATCTCGTCCAGATACTGCATCACCGCGACTTTGTGCGGGATCGTCAGGTTGATTCCCTGCATGCCGAAGGCGCGCACGCCCGCGATCGCGTCGCGCAGTTTCGTGGGTGGGACCTCTACGGTGAGGTAGCGCCAGTTGAGTTGCAGAGCGCGGAAGGCCGCCTCCTGCATGACCCCGGTGGGGTTCTCCGCCACGGGTTGTCCGAAACACGCGACCAGTTCAGCTTTGAAGCTTGCGGGCATACGAGCCAACGTAGCATGGCACCCGCACCGGGGCGTGGCCAGAGCGTCGAGCGGTCGATCTCGCGAAGGGATGGCCTGCCAGAATCATGGCCAGTTCGAACTCCCGCAGCAGGATCGCCACAACGCGGGAGACGCCGTCGGAGGCGGCCAGGCCCCGGCGCCACAGATACGGCCGCCCGATCTGTACCGCCGCCGCACCCCGCGCGAACGCCTTCAGCACGTCCGTGCCGCGCCGGATTCCGCCATCCACAATCACAGGCACCCGGCCCGCTACGCGCTCCACTACCAGCGGCAGCGCATCGATGGTCGCGGGCACCGTATCCAGATTGCGCGCGCCGTGATTGGAGACGATGATCCGGTTTACGGCCGCCTTCACCGCCGTCTCCGCGTCATCGGGATTGAGGATGCCCTTGAGTAGCACCGGACGGCGCGCGAAGGAGCGCAGCCAATCGATGTCTTTCCACGTGAGGGTCGGGTCCAGATAATCCTTGCCCTTCAGGTTCGGCAACTCGCGTTCCGGCAGTTCGGCCTTGGCGCGCTCCTCGCGATTGCGCGGGCCGAAGACCGGCGAATCCACGGTCACGCAGAGCGCGCGGCAATTGGCATCCTCGGCGCGCTGCACCAGGTCGCGGGTGAAGGAGCGGTCGGGCTGCCGTAGAGTTGGAATCACAGAGTTCCGGTGGCGGCTTTCGCGATATCTTCCATGCGCAGCGAGGCGCTGCTGCTGATCACATACGCTGCCTTGGCCGCTGCCGCGCCGCGCACCGTGGCGAGTTCGCCTTCCGGGTGCACGAACTTCTGTCCGCCGTTGGGCGCGAGCAGGATCGGATGCGGCAGTTCCTGCCCGAAGAGCGTGACCGCGTATTCAGGTGCGAGACATCCACCAGCGCCCGAGGCTTCAGGCGGATGTGCTGGTACGCCTCGTGATTCCAGCGCAGCGTGTGTTCATCGGCGGCGCCGCCGGAGATGCGCGCCCATGCTCCGTGACTGACGACCTTCTGCGCGTAGCAATTAGCGAGCGGACTGCAAGAGATCGCGACGGGTGGCCATGTCGGCGGGTGCGCCGATTATGGGCGCAGCGTCAGTTTCTGCACGCGCCAGTTGGTGAGTTCTCCGGCAAAGAGCACATTCGGATTGCGGCAATCGAGTTCGTTCACGGTGCCGAACTCCTTCGTGAGTTTGCCCGCCGTGCCGAACTGGCCCAGGATCTTCCCGCTCAACTCCAGCTTGTAGATCTCGCCGTTCTCCAACGAATCGGGAGGGTTGGAGTTCGAGCTGTAGAGATACTGGTGTGTTCCCGGCGAAATGCAGATGGCCCAGGGCGCGCCTACGCCAGTGATCTGCGCCTTCACATTGCCCTCGTTGTCGAAGACCTGAATGCGCTTGTTGCCCAGATCGGCGACATACACGTTGCCCTGCGCATCCACGGCGAGGGAATTGGGCATGTCGAACTGTCCCGGTTCGGAGCCCTTCGATCCCCAGGTCTTGAGGAACCTGCCCGCCTTGTCGAGTTTGACGACGCGCGCGTTGGTGTAGGCGTCGGTCACGAAGATGTTGCCTGCCGCATCCCAGGCAATGTCCGTGGGCCGGTTGAAATTGTCCCCCGCGATTCCCTGTCCCGGCACACCGCGTCCGCCGCGCCCGCTGCTGCCCGCGGGATTGACGGACTCGGGCTTGCGGCCGAGCGTGGTCAGCACGTGCCCGGCCGGGTCGAACTTCACGATCACATTGGAGCCGCGGTCCACGGTCCAGATATTGTCCTGCGCGTCCACGCGGACGGATTGCGCGAAGAGAAAGCCGTACAACCCCGCGCCGATCTCGCGCAGGTATTTGCCGGTAGGATCGAACTCGAGGAGGCGCGAACCGCCATGCGTGAAGAAGCGCGATCCGCCCATGGTGCCGTCTTCACCGGTGCGTGTGTAGACGAAGACGTTGCCCTTCGAATTCGTCGCCACGCCTGCGGCTTCGCCCAGATGGAGGTTGGCGGGAAGCTTCAGCAGAGCGGTGGTGGAATCGAAGCGGATCTCGGGCGCCTGCGCGCCAAGGTGGCTTGCGGAGAGCAGCGCCAGCGAAAGGTAGAAATGATTCATGATGGTCGCCCCTTATTTCCCGCTCGGATGCAGAATCAATTTCTGCACCCGCCACAGTTGGATTTCTGAGATGTAGAGTTCATCGGGATTGCGGCAATCGATTTCGTGCAGGCCGCTGAACTGGCCGAGGCCCTTGCCTGCCTTGCCGAACTTGCCGAGGATGGTGCCGTCGAGTTCCATCTTGTAGATTTCGCCCGTCACCCCGGCCAGAGTGGAATCGTTCGCATCAGGAAACGAATTCGAGGCGAAGAGATACTGGTGCGGACCCGGAGAGATGCACACCGCCCATGGCGCTCCTACGTTGTCGTAGATCGCCTTGAATTTCAGGTCGTTGTCGAAGACTTGGATGCGGCGATTGCTGCGGTCCCCGACATAGACGTTGCCCTTGGCATCCATCGCCAGAGTGTGCGGCAGGTTGAGTTGCCCCGGTTCGGAGCCCTTCGATCCGACGGACGTGATGTAGCGGCCGTGCTTATCGTACTTGACGACGCGCGAGTTGCCGTAGCCATCCGAGACGAAGATGTTGCCCGAAGCGTCCCAGCCTACATCGGTGGGGCGGTCGAAGATATACTTGCCCGGAACCGCGGCGGGTGTTGCGGACGGTGTTGCGGACGGTGTTGCGGCGAGTGCATCCGCCGGTTCCGGCCTGTGGCCGAGCGTCATCACCACACGCCCCTCGGGATTGAATTTGATGACCATGTTCGAGCCTTCGTCGACGGCCCAGATATTGTCCTCCGCATCTACCCGCACGGCGTGCGCGAAGACGAAGCCATACAGGCCTTCACCGATCTCGCGCAGGTAGTTGCCCCTGGCGTCGAATTCGAAGAGGCGGGTGCGCTGGCTGCGCGTATAGACGAAGGCGTGTCCCTTGGAATTGGTGGCGACCCCGATGCCTTCACCCAGATAAATATTGGCCGGCCACTTCAGCGGGTTCGGAACCGATTCAAACGGGATCTCCGGGACGTTCTGCGCCTTTGCCCGCGCGGCCAGGGCAGCGGGTGGGAGCGTTTGCGCCTGTGCGTAGAGCGGCGCGGAGGCACATGCCGCCAGCGCCAGTACCAGTCTGCAATGTCTCAGCATAAGTTCACGCTGAGAGTATACTATCCCACCACCACGCCCGCCGCGCGCCTGCCCTGTTGCAGCGCGCCCGTGGCATTCTGATGCCCGTTCAACTCCGAGTGCGCGATCACGATTTTGCCATACCCGTTTTGCAGCGCCTCGCGCGCGGGCGGTTTTCCGCCGAGACCGTAGTAGAAGCCGGGCGGCTGTACCACGCGCGCGTGGCCCCAACGGTTCAGCACGATTCCGGCGAGATCGCGGGACGCGCGGTAGCCGGCATCGTGAAAGAGCGAATCCATCTGCGCGCGGATCTGCTTCTCATACTCCGCGTAACTTGTGCCCAGCAGCTTCTTGCGTCCGAGGTCCCCCTGCTCCGCGGCGGAGAGTCCCGGCGTATATAGGCCGGTGTAAAAGGTGAGGATCGCCGGGTGGTCCGGATGCAGAGCCGGTCTGTGCGCGCCCGCCAGCATCGGCCGGCGGATGTTGCAACTCCATCCGAAGCCCTGATTGAAATAGCGCACCGCCGGGGCGCCGAGGCGATACAGGAAGCGCCAGTTCGTCAGCGCCACGTTCACGCTCAACGCCGGAGCGTAATGGAACTCGCGGTATGCCGTGCGTAACTCGCCCGGAAGATCGGCGAGCACGTGGCGGTTGATCCAGCCCGGCGAAGCCATCACCACGGATGCTCCGCGCGTGCGATACAGCTTGCCCTCGTTTTCGTAAGTGACCGCCACGCCGCCGTTGGCGTGCGCGACGTGAATCACCGTCGCGCCCAGGCGAATCCGTGTCGGCTCGCCTGCGCGGTCCAGAGCCCTGAAAGTCACGGAGGTGTTGTGCACGCCCGCAAAGCTCAACCCGGTTGGGATCGCGGCGGGAATGAGCGCGCGCACCAGGTGCCGCGCGAAGGTGGTGTTGCCTCCTGGAAACGAGATTCCCGGCGGTGTGGTGGTGGGGATCACGAGATTATGCGCGGCCCGGGCGCAGACTGCATCCGGACTCGCGCCGCAGATCAGGCCCACCACCGGTTCCACGAATTTCGTCACCTCCGGATGCAGGCCGAGTTCTCCCTCCAGATACTGCTTGTAGCTGATGCTGTCCAGATGGCGGCGGACTTCTTCCGAGCCGCCCGTCGTTGTGCGCCATCGCATCAGGTCGCGCTTCACTTCGTCAGGGAAGGGCGCGCCGTTCCAGTTGTTGGTGAAGAGATTGTGCGCCCACACGGATTTGGTTCCGGACGGCTGCGCGCCGAAATAATAGGCGACATCCACCTGCGTATCGTTGATGCCATCCATGTGGGAGTAGTTGTCGCGCGGGAAGCGCAGCGGTTTCAGCGCGGAATCCCAGGCGGCGAACTCGTACTCGCGCGGTAGTTTCAGCTCGGTGAACAGTTCGTCCATCTGGCTTCGCGAGCCCGCGGCCGGGATGCCGAAATCATTCGAGGCCTGCGGCCCATAGAGGCGCTGACCCTTGACCACGAACTCATTCTGCTTGCAGTGGCCGCCGAACATGGGGTGGTTTTCCAGAATCAGACAGCGCTTCCTGCCTCCGGTGGCCTTGTCGAAATAGTATGCCGTGCCGAGGCCGCTCAAGCCGCCGCCGACCACGATCAGGTCGAAGCTCTCTCCGGTCTCGTGAACGTCTTTCGGGAGCGGCGTGTATGCGCCCTGCGCGAGTTTGTGCCCCACGTTGAGCACCGGCCACGGGTCGCCGTTCGAGGCGGCGTAATCGCCCACGCCGCCATAGCCGGTGAAGGTGTCATGCGCTGCCTTATCCTGTGCCGAGGCGGGTGCCGGCATCCGCAATAGGGATGCCCCTGCCGCCAACAGCGTCTGATTCAGAAAGTCGCGGCGGATGATTTTCACTTGGGCTGCTCCGAAGCTCTCCAGTATGACAAAGCCTCGCGCCCGTCGCGGTGAAATCGCTGCGATTGCGAGGCTACCCGGCGATGCCGGTGACCACCGTATGCGGACTGCGCGGAATCGGTATGCCTTGAATGTGCTGGAAGCCCGCTTCCAGGTGCATGGCTTCCAATTCGCTGAACGTGTAGGCGTCGCCCGTGCCGGTCGAAACCAGCATGGTCAAGCTGAAGCCCGCAGCCATGGGCGGCGAAATACGGTCCTCGTTGGGCACGAATTCGAGCGTCGCTGAGATGCCGCCCGGCTTCAAGCAGGCGCGGACCTTCTTCAGAAGCTCCACACAGGTGCCGACATCGAAGTGGTGCAGGAAATTCGTCAGCAACACGGCGTCATACGGGCCGCCAAACTCCACCTCGAACGCGCTCCCGGGGAGTTTGTGGAAGCGCTCCGCGACTCCCGCCTTACGCGCATTCTCCTCCGCCACGTCCAGAACGTTGGGCCAATCCATCGCGAAGATGTGGGCCTCCGGGTGCTGGCGGGCGATTTCAATTCCGAACAGGCCATGCCCGGCCGCGATATCCAGAACCTGGAGAGGCCCGGTGCGGCCGGCAAGCACGATGTTGCCCAACGGCGCCGCAGCCGGCGCCATCATGGGCGCCATGCTGTGCGCGAAATCGACCCACACCGGATTGTCCGGTTCGACCGTGCCTTCGCCGGGCAGATTGGTGCGCCCGTTGCGCACGATCTCCGTGAGGTGCTCGTAGGGTGCGTTCATCTCGGATTTGCCCAGGAAGCCTGCCGTCGAATGGAGCGAGTGCGGTGAGCGCGGGTCCAGGAACAGCGCACTGGTTGGCGTGTGGCGGTAGAGACCGCCCCCCTTCGCCACCAGTTTCGAGATGCACAGGAAATCGCACAGAATCCGTATGCCCCTCTCAGACGCACCGCAGCGTGCCGCTAGTGCGGCGGCGTCGGAGGGTCCTTCGCCCAGAGCGCCGAACAAGTTCAGCTCGATTGCAGTCCGCAGCGCCGCGGAGCGCTGATGGGCCATCAATGTGTCAAATATCAATCCTGGATTGGGTGCATCAACTGCTACGCCTGCTTGCATGGCAAGCCTCCTCTGTGTGTTTGGAGCGAGTCTACCACAGAGGCCGCCGGCTTCGCGGTTGAACGCGATACTGAACGCGCCACTAGTGCGCGGCGGGCAACGCGAAGGCGATGTAGGAGCCCGAAATCGCGCTCTGCGTGGCCGGTGTCAGGCCCGACTGCGCCGAGGCGCAGAAGACGAGAAACTCGCGTCCGCCGATCTCGTAGACAGCCGGAATTCCCTCCAGCGCCGCATCCACTTCCTGCTCCCACAGCACCTTGCCCGTCTCCACGTCGAAGGCACGCACCGTGCGGTCGCGCGTGCCCGCGAAGAGCAGGCCTCCCGCCGTCACCACCGGTCCCAACTTCGGGTAATGGGACCCCGTGTTCCTGACGCCTTTGGCCGCGAGTTCCGGGACATCGCCCAGCGCGATCTTCCATTTGATGGTGCCCAGGTTCAGGTCGTACGCCGTGAGCGAAGACCAGGGCGGACCGATCGGCGAGAGGCCGTTCGATGCCGTCACCAAGCCGAAGCCGCTGGTGTAGCGTGTGCCGCCCGTTCCCGATGCATCGGGCACCAGTTTCAGAATTGCGGGAAGGTCCTTCGATACCACGAATAGCGTGCCGTTACCCGGGTCCACCGCCGCACCGCCCCAATTCGCGCCGCCGTTGTTGCCGGGCATCTGAATGGTCGGGCGCAGGCCCGGAGGAGTGAACAGCCCTTCGTTGCGGGCGCTCAGAATCTCATCGCGAAACTTCGCCCGATCCTCCGCGGGGATGTAGGGATTCAGATCGTCCACCGTGAACTTCTGCCGCGCGAAGGGCGGCGGTTTGGTGGGGAAGGGCTGTGTGGGCGATGCGGCTTCGCCCGGCATATCGGATTTCGGCACGGGGCGCTCTTCAATCGGCCAGAGCGGCACTCCGCTCACACGATCGAAGACCCACACGAAGCCCTGCTTGCTCACCTGCGCCACCGCATCGACCTTCTTGCCATCGTGCTGGACGGTGAGCAGTTTGGGGGCGGTCGCATCGTCGTAGTCCCAGATATCGTGATGCACCATCTGGAAGTGCCACAGGCGCTTGCCTGTGCGCGCATCCAGCGCCAGCAGCGAATCGGCGTAGAGATTCGCGCCCTTGCGATCCACGCCATAGAAGTTGTACTTCGCGCTTGCTGTGGGCGCGTAGACGATGCCCCGCGCCTCGTCCAGCGAAAACTCGCTCCACACATTAGCGCCGCCCACACTCTTCCACGCCTCCGCCGGCCAAGTCTCATAACCGGCCTGGCCGGGATGGGGAATCGTGTGGAACGTCCACATCAGCTTGCCCGTGCGTACATCGAAGGCGCGTATGTCGCCGGGCGCAGAACCGTAGCCCTGATTGGTGGCCGAGCCCAGGATCAGCAGGTTCTCAAACACGCGCCCAGGCGTGGTCGATTGCACCAAGGTAAGCGTCTTCGGGTCGCGCCCGAGTCCCTCCTTCAGATCGACCTTGCCGCCGTTCCCAAAGGTCGCGATCGGCTTGCCGGTGCGCGCGTCGATCGCCTGCAGCGCGTGGTTCGCGCTGAACAGCAGGCGCCGGTCCGTGCGGTCTTTGCTCTCCCAATAATTGATGCCGCGATTGGTGATGATGGTCGCCGCCGGGTCCGGCGTATGCGTCCAGATCTCTTTGCCCGTGGCTGCGTCGAGCGCCACGATGGAATTCTTCTTCGCCAGCACGTAGAGCACGCCATCCACCATCACGGGGTTGAAGGCGTACTTCAAACCATCGCCGGTAGGGTAGAGCCAGGCGCGTTCCAGTTTGCTCACATTGGTGCGATTGATCTGCCTCAGCGCCGAGTATTGCGCCGAATCGGAGGCGCCGCCGTAGTCGCGCCATGCCGTGTGATCCTGCGCCAGGGCAGGGAAGCCGGCCAGCAAGGTGGCGGCCGCGAGAAGGAGTGTAGGTGCTTTCATGAGCCTGTCACGCCACCTTACCACGGCGATCCTATCCTGGCTTTGGGCGGGCTAGCCCCACTACTTATTTCTTCGCCATGGCGTCCGCGAGCACCTTCACCGGACGGTACGCCGCCAGTCGCACATCCGGGGTGGTAACAGGAGGGCTCCCCGCTGGGAGGCGGCGCGGTGGCTGCGCGAGGCGCGCGAGTTCGGCGTTCTGCTGCGCGAGCCATGCCTCCTTTTCCGCCTGCGCCGCCTGCTGCGCCGCGAGTTCCGCCTTCTTTGCCTTACCGCTGAGTTTTTTCGGTTTTAGCGCGGGGTCTGGCGCCGGTGGCGGTGTGAGGTATTCGAGCAGGCGCAATCCGGCTGCTCCCAGCGAGGCCAGATCTTTCGACATCGGCGCGACCTCCGTCAGTAGTTTGTTGTTTTCGGCGATCTGCTGAAAGGGCGCGTCGTTGGCCACCCAGATTTCGAACTGCCGCCGCAACGCCGCCTTGCCTGCAAGTTCAGCCGCTGGGTTCGTTACGAATTGCTTCGCCGTGGCTTCCAAACTGCGCGCCAGTTCGCTTTCCGGCGGACACGCGTCCACGAACCGGTTGACCGGCATTACGCCGGTGGGTCTGCCGATGCGGCCCAAGTTCAGCCCTAGAGCCTCGCTTGCATCCGCGAGCACACGCAGCGGTCCCACCGGCTGATTGCCCGCCAACCGTTCCAGCATCGGTTGATAGGCCGCGCGGTGCGTGGCTCCCGTGAATTGCAGGTTGCGGCTCACTGCGTCCAGGCGCGCATACATGGCGTCGGCGTCCTTCACTTCCGCGGCACTCCACAACCGTTCGGCGATCGCCGCCGTACGGGGCCAGACCCGGGAATCCACAGTCTCCGGGCCTACTAGTTCCGCCCACATGCAGGCTTCTCCGCCCATGATGCGCGCGGCCTGTTCCGCGGTCAGGTTTGCCGCGTCGGGACCGCCCAGCGGGTCCACACCGTAGTGAAACGAGGCGGGGCTCAAGTGGTCCAGATAGTATCCCCACGAGAGCAGTCCACGATAGCCCTTCGCCGCCGCTTCCGAGAGAGATTTCTGCCCGCGCCAGGATTGGATCACGGCGTCGGCCGGCAATCCGGGCACCAGAATCTCATCCCAGCCCACCATCGTCTTGCCGTACTTCTGCACGATCTTCAGCAGCCGTTGATTGAAGTAAACCTGTATTGCGGGCGCGTCCTTCAAGCCGTGCTCTTTCGCGAATGCCTGGATACTCTCCGATTGGTTCCACGCTCGCGGACCGACTTCGTCACCGCCTATGTGAAAGTAGGGGTCCGGGAAGAGTTGCGTCATCTCTCCGATGAAGCCGTCCAGTAACGCGTACGTGCTCTCCTTCGAAGGGTCGATCACGCCGCCGCCACGCCCGGTGAGCGAATACGGTCCGGGCGTCGCGGCCAGTTCCGGATGTCCCATGAACCAGGACATGCTGTGTCCCGGCACGTCGAACTCGGGCATCACGCGGATGCCCCGGTCGCGCGCAAACTGCACGATCTCGCGGATCTGATCCTGCGTG
>CAIRBY010000148.1 GCA_903876865.1 uncultured Acidobacteriia bacterium | reverse complement strand
GTGGTGGGAAGACGTGAAGGCGCGGCAACAGATTGTGGCGCGGCTGGCGGAGAAGTACCATGCGGCGCTGGTGCGTTTTCAGCCTGTGTTCGATGCGGCGCTGCAGCGCGCGCCGGCGGAATACTGGATCTGGGACGGAGTTCATCCGACGTACTCGGGGCATCAGTTGATGGCCGAGGAGTGGGTGCGGACGGTGCAACAATACTGGCGCGACTGAGTAGGAGCGAAAGCTTCGAAGCGCGCGGACTGGTCGGCCTCACGACGATCGAACGGTTGTTGTAGGGCAGGCGGTTTCGCCTGCCAACCAGGCACACCCAAAGAGTTGGCAGGCGGAAACGCCTGCCCTACTGGGCTCGGATACGAGCGAAATGCGGGACCTGTGGAGCCAAGAGACCGTGGGGCACGGGTGGGGGGCGCTAGCGGGAGAGGGTGACGATGGCGATGCTCCAGCGGGGGAGGGTAAGGCGAACTCCCATGCCGGAGCGGTCGGGTTTGGCGTCAGTGGGGCGGAAGGTGCGGGCGTCAAGGCTATCGGTGGAGGCGAGTTGCAGGGTGGCGTTGAGGAGGGGGAAATCTCCGCGCAGAGTGATGGCGACGGCGGTTTCACGGGGTAACGGGTTGACCAACTTGACGACGATGCGGTCCGCCTCGAAATTGGTGGTGGCGACGGCATCGAGATCGGAGGAAGCGCCGGTGATGGCGAGGAGTTGCGGGAAGAAGTGGTCCTGATAGAAGGCTGCGACGGCACGGACCATGGGGTTGTTGGCGGAGGCTGCCATGGCGATGGCGGGTTCGCGTTCCATGGCGATGAGCATGCGGGCGGCGGATAGGGCGCCGCGCCAATCGGCAGTGGGTACGGTCCACGCGGAGGGGAAGAGTTTGAGGCGGGGGCTGTGCGCGGCGAGGTCCTGCCAGGCGGAGGCGGTGGCGTCTTCGGGGCGCGGGAGGCTGAGTATATCGATGAGGTGCGCGGCGGCGGGCGGCGGAGCGGGGGCGAGGATGGTGATCGCGGGGTCGATTTTCTTGAGGGCGGGAACGAAGGCGGTCAGGAACTCGACGGTCTGGTCGGGAGTGAGTTCGGAGGTTTCGAGATCGAGTTCCCAGTACTTGACGCGATAGGGTTCGGCGTGTCCATCGCGGACGCGGAGTTTGCCCCACGTGGTGTCGCGGGGGGAGTTGGAGTAGGCGACGAACTCGGCTGACTCGGCCTTGGCGGGGATGACGAGCACGGGTACGGCGCGCAGGTTTTGGACGAGGGCGAAGAAGGCGGCGACGGGTTTGGGGTCGCTCTTCCACGCCGCGGAGGGGCTCCAGCGGAGCAGTGTGGGATGGGCGCCGGCGGTTGCATCGTGGAGGCCGGTGGAGAGGGAGTGGCCGTAGAGTTTCGGGTCGATGGGGTGGAGGAGGCGCGCGGGATTGATGGTGAGTGGGACGGTCTGTGCGTGGGCGAAAGCCGCCAGAAGCCAAGGCAGCGCGGCTCTTCTCATGAAGCAATGGTAAACGCTTGCATGGGCATC
>CAIRBY010000147.1 GCA_903876865.1 uncultured Acidobacteriia bacterium | reverse complement strand
TTCCCTGGGCGCTGGCGCGCTGGATTACGCCAAGGCGCGCGCCATCATCGCCCACTATGAGGCGCGTCTCGCCAAGATCGACTACGAAGAGCGCATCAAGAAGCTCCTCAATGCCGACGAGGTCTCCGTCGCGGCGTTCAATCTGTTCCGGATGTTCCGGGACCGGATGCTCAACATCCCGGATCGCGTCGTGGGAGCGCTGGTCGCGGAGCTCCGGGAGGCAATCATCGCCATCGGTGTCGATCCGGAAGTGGTGAAGGGCCTGGACCTTGGGAAGGTGCACGGGATTCTGACCGCCGAGATCCGGAGTGCGCTGGAGGAGTTTGCCGATGCCGCCCACCGCTGAAGAGATCTATTACGCGGCGGCAGCGGCGGGTGCGCGGCCGGATCCTCTGCTCACGATTTCGCAGTGGGCTGACAAGTACCGGAAGCTTTCGCAGCGGGCGTCGGCTGAACCGGGCCCATGGCGCACGGACCGCACTCCGTACCTGCGCGAGATTATGGACTGCCTCTCGCCTTCGTCGACGGTGGAGCGCGTGGTGTTCATGAAGGGTGCCCAGATCGGCGGCACCGAATGTGGTAACAACTGGATCGGCTATGTGATTCACCAGTCGCCAGGGCCGATGATGGCGGTGCAGCCAACCGTCGAGATGGCCAAGCGCAACTCGAAACAGCGGGTCGACCCGCTGATCGAGGAGTCCGACGTGCTGCGGGTCCTGGTGCAGAGTCCGCGGTCACGCGATTCCGGTACCACGGTCCTCTCGAAAGAGTTTCCTGGCGGCGTGCTGGTGATGACGGGCGCGAACAGTGCCGTGGGCCTTCGGTCCATGGCCGCGCGCTTTCTGTTCCTCGACGAAGTCGACGCGTATCCGGGCGATGTTGAGGGCGAGGGCGATCCGGTCAACCTGGCGATGGCCCGCACGCGCACGTTCGCCCGGCGCAAGGTGTTCCTATGCTCGACACCCAAGATCACGGGCATGAGCCGGATCGAAGCGGCGTACGAAGAAAGTGACCAGCGCCGCTTCTGGGTGCCGTGCCCGATTTGCCGGGAGTTCCAGGTTCTGAAGTTCGCGCAACTCCGGTGGCCAAAGGGACATACGGAGAAGACGGTCTACGTTTGCGAACACTGCGGACAGGAACTTCAAAACCACCAGAAGCAGTGGATGCTTCCGCGTGGACAGTGGCGCGCAGGCGCGGCGGGCGACGGCAGGACAGTGGGCTTCCACCTCTCGAGCCTGTATTCGCCGGTGGGCTGGTTCGCCTGGTCCGATGCAGCGAAGTACTTCGAGCAGGCGCAGAAGAATTCCTCGCTGCTCCAGGTCTTCATCAACACGGTGCTGGGCGAGACGTGGACCCTGCTGGGCGAGGCTCCGGATTGGCAGAAGCTTTACGACCGCCGCGAGTCCTATAAGGTCGGCACCGTTCCGCGCGGTGGGCTGTTCCTGGTTGCCGGCGCGGACGTTCAGAAGGACCGGATTGAGGTCGAGGTGGTCGCGTACGGACGCGGCAAGGAGTCCTGGTCGGTCGATTACCGGGTATTCGAGGGCGACACTTCGCGCACGGCGGTATGGGAAAAGCTGAGCGGGTTGCTGAGCGAAACGTATCCGGCGGCGAGCGGCATCGAGTTGCCCATCCTGCAACTGGCGGTGGACTCGGGCTTCGCCACCACCGAGGTGTACCAGTGGGCGCGCCGGCAAGGTGGCCGGGTGCTGGTCATCAAAGGTGACGCGCGGGCGCCGGCGCTACTCGGGTCGGCGTCTCCGGTCGAGGTCGGTCCTCTGGGCGCGAAGTTGAAGCGGGGCATCCGCGTATGGCCGGTGAATTCCGGGATGGCCAAAGAGGAACTCTATCGCTGGCTGCGCCTGGAGCGGCCCACCGACGAAGACCTCGAAAAAGGGAATATATTCCCACCGGGCTACTGCCACTTCCCTAAGTACAGCGAAGAGTACTTCAAGCAGATCACCGCCGAGCAACTGGTCACGAAGATCGTGAAGGGCTATCGGCGGCACGAGTGGCAGAAGATGCGCGAGCGCAATGAGGCGCTCGACTGCCGGGTGTATGCGCGCGCGGCAGCCAGCCGGATCGGTATCGATCGCTACCAGGACAAACACTGGCTGGCGATTGAGGAGCGAGTTGGTCAACCGAAGCGGCCAGAGCAGACGCCGAACGCTCCGGCTCCGGCAAGTCCAAAAGGTCCCCGCCCCGCCAGGCGCCGGACGTGGGGACGGTTCTAGAAGGGGCTGCCATGGCGTACACGCAGAGTCATTTGGATGCGTTGCAAGAGGCGCTGGCCTCCGGCACGTTGACGGTCACCTTCGAGGGACGCAGCATGACCTACCGCTCCGTCCAGGAATTGCAGCGCGCGATTTCGGTCGTGCAAAGTTCGCTGAACCAGCAGTCCGGTAAGCGCGTTCGACAGTACCAATTATCGGGAAGCAAAGGCATCTAACTCGTGTTCAACCTGAGTTCATTTCTGACCCGCATCCGGCGGAGCGGGAGCGGTGCGCCCGCGCAGCCTCCCACGCGCCGCGCCGCCAGTGGCTCGCCCTACGAGGGCGCCACGGCTGGCCGGCGGTTGGGGACCTGGGTCACGACGCGCGACGCCATCAACTCCGTCTGGTATCAAAGCGCGGATCAGTTGGTGGCGCGTTCCCGCGACATCATCCGCAAGGACGGGTGGGCATCGAAAGCGGTGGACGAGTGGGTGTGCAACGCCATCGGCACCGGCATTAAGCCGCAGTCGATGCATCCGACACTCGCCATCAAGGAGAAACTCCAGGCGCTGTGGTCCCTCTGGGCCAACGAAGCGGACGCCGCCGGGATGACCGACATCTACGGCCTCCAGGCGCTCGCCTTCCGGTCGATGGTGGAGGGCGGGGAGTGCTTCGCGCGCCGGCACGACCGCGACCTTCACGAGGGATTGAGCGTGCCGCTGCAACTGCAGTTGATCGAAGCGGAGCAGTTGCCGTTCTACCTAGCGCGGCCCACGCCCAACACGCCGCAGGGGAACGTGGTGCGCGCGTCCATCGAGTTCGATCCGTCCGGACGCCGCACGGCCTACTACTTCTACAAGCAGCACCCAGGCGAGCGGATCTTCTTCCCCACCGATCTGGAACTGATGCGGGTTCCGGCCGCCGAGGTCATGCATCTGTTTCGGTCGCTCCGGCCCGGCCAGTTGCGTGGCGTGCCGTGGATGGCGAATGCGCTGGTGCGGCTGTGGGAACTGGACCAGTACGACGATGCCGAGTTGCTGCGGAAGAAATTCGCCGCGATGATGATGGGCTTCATCACCCGGCAGAACCCGGACGATGCGTTCTTCCCGAACGCCACCCCGCAGGAGGCCACCGACGCCGGGGGCGTGGCCGGATCCGGCGAGCAGGGTGTCGCGGTAGCGCAACTCGAGGCGGGCACCATGACGGAACTGGAGCCCGGCGAGGACGTGAAATTCAGTGAACCCGCGGATGTGGGCGGGAATTACGAGTCCTTCGAGCGCATCCAGTTGCTTCGCATTGCGGCGGGGCTGGGCCTGCCGTATGACATGCTCACCGGCGACCTGTCGAAGACCAGCTATTCGTCGATCCGCGCCGGCATCCTTTCCTTCCGGCGCTTGTGCGAGCAGATCCAGTTCGGCGTCTTCATTTACCAGTTTTGCCGCCCGACCTGGCGCGCGTTCGTGGAGCAGGCGGTGCTGGCGGGCAAGTTGGATGCCCGCGATTACATGGCCAACCGTGACGACTACCTGGCGGTCCAGTGGCACACACCGAAGTGGGCCTGGGTCGATCCGGAGAAGGACGTCAAGGCCGAGATCATCGCGATCCGGTCGGGGCTGAAGGCGCGCAGCATGTCCATCAACGAGATGGGAATGGACGAGGAAGAGGTCGACCGGCAGATTGCCCGCGACAATGAGCGCGCCGACGAGCTGGGCCTCGTGCTGGACTCCGACCCGCGCAAGACGGATGCGCGCGGCCAGGCGAGCAACCTGCTCGACACGACCCAGACCGATGCCGGGACCGAAGGTGACAACGGCGACGCACCCGCCGACTCGCAGCCCAAACGCAAGGAGCCTAAGAAATGAAAGCGAACTATCTCCCGCACCTGGCGGGTCGGGTCTTCGGCGTTCCGCTGCTGATCCAGCCGCAGAAGTTGAGCGTGATCTTGCAGGCCATCGGCCCTCGCCTTGGCCTCCCCGCAGGGGACATCGAGATCGACGGGCTGGGCACGCCGGTGCTGGCGCGAATGGCGCCGGATGACTTGGACGATCCCGACGAGATGGAGGATTCTACCTGCGGCCAGAAGCCCTATCTGGTCACTCCAGACGGCATCGCTGTGATCGGCGTCTCCGGAACCCTGGTTAAGAAGGCCAGTTGGCTCGACGCGGTGTCGGGGATGCAGTCGTACGAGAGCATCCGCGCGGACTTCCAGGATGCGGTGCGTGACCCGCGTATCCAAGGCATCCTACTCGATGTGGACTCGCCTGGCGGCGAGGTAGGCGGCCTGTTCGACCTCGCGGACGAGATCTATAACGCGCGGGCGCAGAAGCCGGTCTACGCCATCGCGGACGACGATGCGTACTCGGCTGCCTATGCCATCGCGTCGAGCGCGGATCGGCTCTTTGTGACCCGCACTGGCGGCGTGGGCAGCATCGGTGTGATCGCGCTGCACATGGATCAGTCGGGCTTCGATGAGAAGGCGGGCAGGAAATACACCGCGATCTTCGCAGGCGCCAGGAAGAACGATTTCAATCCGCACGAAGCCTTGTCCAGTTCGGCCAAGGACGAACTGCAGTTGGAAATTGATCGGCTTTACGGCATGTTCGTCGGCGCGGTGGCCCGCAACCGAGGCATGAAGCCCGCACTCGTCCGGAACACCGAGGCTGGCCTGTACTTCGCGGAGAAGTCGATCAACGCCGGCCTAGCGGATCAGGTTGGCACTTTTGACGACGCGTTGGATGCCGTTCTGGAAGCGGCGACGGCGCACAAACGAGCTCGCGTGGCGGCGTCTGCCGCAACGCAAATCCCAGAAGGAGAAATCACTATGGCAAAGGAAGTTGAAAAGACGGCAGACGCCAATCAGACCCCTGCGGCGCCTGCTCCCGAAACGAAACCTGCAGAGTCGCCGGCTGCCCCGCAACCCGCCGCGCCGGTAGTCGATGTAGCCGCAATCGAAACCCGCCTACGCGCGGAGTACGAAGAGATCGCGGTGCTCTGCACTCTCTCCGGCCATCCCGAACTGGTCGCGGAACTGATCGCGAGCAGAAAGACGGTGGTCCAGGTCCGCGAGCACCTGCTGGCGCTCAAGGCCCAGGAGTCCCAGCGCACGGCGGTGCAGTCGCACGTGCAAGGCAGTCCCAC
>CAIRBY010000146.1 GCA_903876865.1 uncultured Acidobacteriia bacterium | reverse complement strand
GCCGCGAGCCTGGGGGCGGGGGTGGAGTTCACGGCGTGCGACCTGATGGCGGCGATCGGCACGGGGAGCATGGACCTGATTGTTTCCAATCCTCCGTATGTACCGCTGACGCAGCGGGAGGGGTTGCAGCGCGAGGTGCGCGATTTCGAGCCGCATGTGGCGCTTTTCGGGGGGCAGACGGGCTTCGAGCTGTATGAGCGTCTGATCGGGGATGCGCCGCGGGTGCTGAAGCCGTGGGGATGGCTGATTCTGGAATTGGGGTTCGGGAGCCTGGGGCGGGTGCAGGAGATGCTGGCGGGGTGGGGAGACGTGCAGGTGGCGCCGGATCTGGCGGGGATTCCGCGCGTGATTGCGGCGCGGCGAGCAACTCTTTAGGGCCACGGCTATGAAGTTCCGCGCCGATCCGCCGCGTCCCACTCGTGAGAAACTAGAGCTCAGCGAACTGCTGCGAATCTGAGAGGGAGGACGGGAGAGGCGCCGCCATGGGAATTGGAATCCGCATCGAGAATCTGCGCAAGGTCTTCGACACGCCGCCGCCGATGGCCGCGGGCGGGGCGGGATTCTCCTTCGCGCCGGTGCGCAAGGGTCCGAAGAAGAAGACCGAGCTGGTGGCGCTGGACGGCGTCTCGTTCGAGATTCGCGCGGGTGAGATTTTCGGGCTGCTGGGGCCGAACGGCGCGGGCAAATCGACGACCATCGGCATCCTCACCACGCGGACCCGGCCGACGAGCGGGCGGGTGTTCATCGGCGAGTTCGACGTATGGCAGCAGCAGGTGGAGGCAAAGCGGCTGATCGGGGTGGTGCCGCAGCGTCCGAACCTGGATTTCGCATTGACGGCGAGAGAGATTCTGACCTTCCACGGCGCGTACTTCGGGCAGAGTTCGAAGGTGCGGGAGCAGCACGCCGACCGGTTGCTGGAGCAGTTCAAACTGACGGACCGCGCCACGCACATGGTGCGCACGTTCAGCGGCGGTATGATGCAGCGGCTTTCGATTGCGCGGGCGATGATGCACGATCCGGAAGTGCTGTTTCTGGACGAGCCCTCGGCGGGGCTGGACCCGCAGACGCGGCTGCTGCTGTGGGAGATCATCCGCGAGTACAACCGGCAGGGCAAGACGATTGTGCTGACCACGCATTACATGGACGAGGCGGATGCGCTGTGCGAGCGGCTGGCGATTATCGACCACGGGAAGATCATCGCCGAGGGCACACCACAGGGGTTGAAGGCGGCGATTCCGGGCGGGTACATCATCCGGCTGCGGTTCAACCGGGTGGACGCGGAACTGACGTCGGAACTGAGCGCGATTGGGGGGGTGACGCAGGTGCGCGTGCTGGATGAGACGGGCGCCGATGTGTATGCGGACCGGGGCGGCCAACTGATCGGCCCGATTGTGAACGCGGCGCAGGACGCGGGCTTCGAGGTGCACGACGTGCATATTTCGGAGCCGAGCCTGGAGAATCTGTTTCTGCACCACACCGGAAGGAGCTTGCGAGATTGAACTGGAAAACGTTTTTCGCCCTGCTCGCGCGCGACCGCCACGTTGTGCGCCGCAACCTGATCCCGATGCTGTTGCAGAACCTGCTGCAGCCGTTGTTGTTCACCTTTGTGTTTGGCCGCGTGATGACGGCGAGCGGGATGATGCCCGCGGCGTACAAGAGCATGCTGCTGCCGGGCGTGATGGCGATCAGCATGGTGCTGGCGGGCGTGCAGGCGGTAGCGATGCCGCTGATTACGGAGTTCCAGTTTACGCGGGAGATTGAGGACCGGCTGCTGGCGCCGATCGAGATCGGCTGGCTGGCGGTGGAGAAGATCGTGGCGGGGATGATTCAGGCGATGTTCGCGGGGCTGGTGGTGATACCGGCGGCGTGGCTGCTGATGGGGTCCGGCGTGCACCTGGATTTCGGGCGGCCGTTCGAGTTCCTCGCGGTGGCGTTGCTGGTGGCGCTGTTCTCTTCCTCGGGCGGGCTGGCGCTGGGCTGCAGCGTGGGGCAGACGCAGATCGGGCTGATGTTCAGCCTGGTGCTGGCGCCGATGATGATGTTCGGCTGCGCGTATTACCCGTGGTCGGCGCTGGAGAGTTTCCCGGTGCTGCACATCGCGGTGCTGGTCAATCCGCTGGTGTATGCGAGCGAAGGGCTGCGCGGGGCGCTGGTGCCGAATGTGCCGCATATGAATACGCTGGTGGTGATTGGGGCGCTGGCGGTGATCGATGCGGGGCTGCTGGTGCTGGGGCTGAGGAAGTTCCGGCAGAAGGCTGTGAGTTAGGGAACAACGGCGAGATTAGTGGACAGGCCACGAAAGGCGATGGCCTATCCCACTGGCTATGCGGACCTACTTTCATCTCGACATGGACGCGTTTTTCGTCTCGGTGGAAGAGCTGTACGATCCCACGCTGAAGGGCAAGCCGGTGGTGGTGGGCGGGCAGGCGGATCAGCGCGGGGTGGTTTCGGCGGCGTCGTACGCGGCGCGCGAGTTCGGGGTGCATTCGGCGATGCCGCTGCGGACGGCGTATCAGCGCTGCCCGCAGGCGATTTTCGTGGACGGGCATCCGGAGCGGTATCGGGAGTACTCGCACCGGGTCTACGAAGTGCTGCAGGGCTTTTCGCCGGTGGTGAGCATGGCGTCGATCGACGAGGCGTATCTGGATCTGACGGGGACGGAGCGGTTGTACGGTCCGCCGCTGCGCGCGGCGCATCTGCTGCACGAGCGGATCAAAGAGGCGACGAATTTGAACTGCTCGATCGGGATCGCGACTTCGCGGCTGGTGGCGAAGATCACGTCGGACCAGGCGAAGCCGAACGGGATCATGTGGATTCTGCCGGGGCAGGAGGCGGCATTCCTGGCGCCGCTGGACGTGCGCAAGGTGCCGGGCGTGGGCAAGGTGACGGAACAGAATCTGCATGCGCTGGGGATCCGCAAGGTCGGGGATCTGGCGCGGTTCGACGATGGGTTTCTGGAGAAGCGGTTCGGCAAGTGGGGGCTGGCGCTGGCGGGGAAGGCGCGGGGGCAGGACGCGGGCGGGTGGTTCGATACGGAGATCGGGGTGGACGAGGGGCCGAAATCGATCAGCCACGAGCATACGTTCAACGAAGATACGGCGGAGGTGGAGCGGATCGAATCGACGCTGGCGCGGCTCTCGGAGATGGTGGGGCGGCGGTTGCGGGAGCATGGATTGCAGGCGCGCACGCTGCAGTTGAAGCTGCGGTATACGGACTTTTCGACGATCACGCGGGCGCATTCGCTGGGGCGGGCGACGGATCTGGATACGGAGATCTTCGAGGAGATCCGCGGGCTGTTTCACCGCAATTGGAAGCGCGGGGCGACGGTGCGGCTACTGGGCGTGCACGCGGCGGGGTGGGAAGAGGGCGGGGAGCAGATGGATCTGCTGGGCGTGGAAGAGCGGCACGAGAAGTGGAAGCAGACGATGGCGGCGGCGGACCGGATGCGGGACAAGTTCGGCGAAGGGGCGGTGTCGCTGGGGACGAGTCTGCGGGGGAAGTTTCGCGAGCGGACGCACGAGAATCCGGCGAGCCTGCCGGGGAAGGGTCCGGCGGCAGGGGGCGGGAAGAAGGCGAATCGGCCACAGATGAACACGGATCAGCACGGATAGAGACAAAATCAACTTCGGGTCCGGCGGTTCTGATCTGTGTGGCTGAGGCGGCGTTTGCTCGCAGCCCGCGAAGATCCGGCGGAATTCGTGGCGCAGGCGTTTTGGCTGGCGGCTCGATTTTCGTGTCGAGAGGCTCTTCTGCGCGCGCGGCGAAAGGCCGCCGAGACGAATCTCGGCGCAGCCGGCGGAAACGCCTGCGCCACGAGAAGAACCGGGAGCGGCGGC
The DNA here is from genome assembly GCA_903876865.1 of uncultured Acidobacteriia bacterium. Taxonomy (GTDB): domain Bacteria; phylum Acidobacteriota; class Terriglobia; order Bryobacterales; family Bryobacteraceae; genus Solibacter. The sequence continues at coordinate 2,320 of CAIRBY010000146.1, read as the reverse complement.
GGGGTCAGGGCTATTTCTTTTTGCGCCAGGTGAGGTAGCCGACCATGGTTTTGGCGTCTTCGATTTTGGCTTCGTCGATCATTTCGGCGATTTCTTTGCGCTTGAACCATTTGGCATCGATGCGCTCGTCTTCCATGGGGGTGGCTTCGCCGGCCTGGAGATCTTCGGCGAGGTAGATGGTCATGCGCTCCTGCACGAAGCCGGGGCTGACGAAGAACGAAGCCAATTTGCTCCACTTGCGGGCGGTGTAGCCGGTCTCTTCCTTGAGTTCGCGCTTGCAGGCCTGGAGCACGTTCTCGCCCGGATCGAGGCGTCCGGCGGGGAGTTCCCAGAGATACTTTTCGGCGGGCAGGCGGTACTGGCGCACGAGGAGGACGCGCTTCTTATCGTCCACGGCGAGAATGACGGCGCTGCCGGCGTGGCGGACGATGCTGCGCTTGATCTCGAACTTCGTCTTGGGTTCGACGGCGACGTCTTCGGTGACGCGGAAGAGGCCGCAATCGTAGACCTGTTTGGAGGAGATGATTTTCATGATTTGGATTGGAGGGCGCGCGCGAATTCCTCCGCGCCGCGGGTGTTGAGAATGTGTTGGGGGCCGAGCCAGCCGCGGCGGGCGGTGGTGACGCCGTAGCGCATGTTGGCGAGTTGCTTGGGGTGGTGGGAATCGGTGGAGATGGTGAAGCTGGCGCCTTTGGCGCGGGCGGCGCGGATGAGGGTGCCGTGCAGGTCGAGCCGTTCGGGGCTGGAGTTGATTTCGAGCCAGACGCCGCGGCGGACGGCCTCGGCGGCGATGCGTTCGAAATCGAAGGGGAAGGGCTCGCGCTGGAGGAGGATGCGTCCGGTGGGGTGGCCGATGATGCGGAGGGAGGGGCTTTGGAGGGCGCGCAGGAGGCGGTCCGTCATCTCCGCGGATTCCTGGTTCATGTGGCTGTGGATGCTGCCGATGACGAGATCGAGTTCGGCGAGGGCGTCTTCGGAGATATCCATGGCGCCATCCTTGAGGATGTCGCATTCGAGGCCGCTGAAGACGCGGATGCCGAGGCCGAGGGCGTTGACTTCGCGGACGCGTTGGGCGAAGGCGACGACGCGTTTTTCATCGAGGCCGTTGGTCATGCTGAGGGCTTTGGAGTGGTCTGTGATGGCGATGTACTCGTAGCCGCGGGCGCGGGCGGCTTCGGCCATCTCTTCGAGGGTGCCGCGGCCATCGCTCTCGGTGGTGTGCATGTGCAGATCGCCCTTGATCTGAGAGAGTTCGACGAGTTCGGGGAGGCTGCCGGCTTCGGCGGCTTCGATTTCGCCGGTGTTCTCGCGCAACTCGGGGGGAATCCAGGGGAGGCCGAGGGCCTGGTAGATGCCCTCTTCGGTTTCGCCGGCGATTTTGACCTCGTCGGCGACGCGGAAGAGGCCGTATTCGCTGAGCTTGAGTCCGAGTTTCACGGCGCGCTGGCGGATGGCGACGTTGTGATCCTTGGAGCCGGTGAAATACTGCATGGCGGCGCCGTAGCTTTCGGGGGCGAGCGCGCGGACATCGACCTGCAGCCCTTCGTGGCCGACTTTGGCGCTGGCTTTGTTTTCGCCGTGGCCGAGGACTTCGGAGACGCGGGAGTAGGCGACGAAGCGATCGAGCGCGGCGGTGGGGGCGGGTCCGGTGACGAGCAGGTCGAGATCGCCGACGGTTTCCCGGCCGCGGCGGAGGCTGCCGGCGGGGGTGACGGAATCGACGCCGGGGGTGGAACTGAGGAGGTCGCCGAGTTCGGCTGCCATGGCGGCGGCGTAGCTGAGCAGATAGCGGCCGGAGTGCTGGCGATACTGGGCGATGGAGCGGAGCACCTTCTCTTCGAGCTTGGCGCCCATGCGCGGCAGTTCGCGGAGCTTCTGTTCCTGGCAGAGGCGTTCGAGTTCATCGATGGTGCTGATGCGGTAGTGCTCGAAGATGAGGGCGATGCTCTTGGGGCCGAGGCCCTGGATTTTGAGGAATTCGAGGGCGGTGGGCGGGAATTTTTCGAGGAGCTGATCGCGGCGCTCGCAGCTGCCGGTGGTGACGATTTCGCCGATGGCCTGGGCGAGGCCTTTGCCGATGCCGGGGAGATCGGTGATTTTGCGCGCGGGGTCGCGGAGGATATCCTCGATGCGCTCGGGGTTGCCTTCGACGGCGGTGGCGCCGTTGCGGTAGCTGCGGATGGCGAAGCCGTTGTCCGCGGCAATTTCCATGAGGTCCGCAGTTTCCGACAGGACGCGCGCGATTTCTTTATTCTCCACTCGGAGGCTCCCTTCCCTTATCCTCCCCCTAATTGTATCGGTTTGGGTTCGTCCTTTTGGC
>CAIRBY010000145.1 GCA_903876865.1 uncultured Acidobacteriia bacterium | reverse complement strand
ATTGTGGCGGGGCTGCTGGTGGCGGCGGGCGGTCCGCCGGGCGATATCGGCGCGATTACGTTGGTGACGTTGATCGTCTACTCGGCCTCCCCGGCCAATTCGTTCGGCAAGGCGCTTTCGGCGGGGCTGCTGGCGTTCAGTGGAGCGCTGGTGCAGATCGGGCTTTCGCTGGCCTTCTGGTTCGTGCATCGCTACAGGCCGGAGGGTCGCGCGCTGGCGCAGTTGTATGAGGAACTGGCGCGCAGCATCTCCGCGGGCGGGTCGGCGCACGAGGCTCCGCCGACCACGGCGCCGATTCTGGCGGCGCGCACGGCGCTGGCGGCGCTGCACACCACTCGCACGGTGGAGGCGGAGCGCTTCCTGGCGCTGTTCAGCCAGGCCGAGCGCATCCGGCTGGCGCTACTGGCGCTGGGACGGCTGCGGGTGCGGATCGGGCGCGAGGCGGAGACGGGCGGCGATCGCGCGCTGCTGGATCGCGGCCTGTCGCTGGCGGAGGAAGTGCTGCAATCGGTGGCCGCGGCGCTGGCGGCGGGAGTGAAGGGCGAATCGCAGCCCGAGCGCCTGAGCGAGTTGCGGGCGATCTCCGAGAGCCTGCGCGCGCCGAACGCGGCCAACCTTTCGCCGGCGCTGGCGGCCATGCGCAGTGACGCGCGCTGGCAACTGGACGCGCTCACCGGACAGCTTGCCAGCGCACTGGAACTGGCCGCGCACACCAGCAGCAGCGGCTTGCAGGAGTTCGAACAGCGGGAACTGGCGCAGCCCTGGCACCTGCGCCTGGCCAGCACGCTGGCGGTGCTGCGCGCCAACCTGACGCTGGATTCTCCGGCCTTCCGCCACGCGCTGCGCCTGGCGGCCTGCGTGGCGATTGCCGATACGCTGACGCGCTCGTTCGGCTGGCAGCGGCCGTATTGGGCGCCGATGACGGTAGCGATCGTGCTCAAGCCGGATTTCACCACCACGTTCACGCGCGGCGTCCTGCGCCTGGCCGGGACGTTCACGGGCCTGGCGCTGGCCACGGCGCTCTTCCACTGGCTGGCTCCCGGACTGGCGGCGCAGGCGCTGCTGGTGGTGGCGTTCATGTACGCGCTGCGCTGGGCGGGTCCGGCGAACTACGGCATTCTGGTAGCGGCGCTGACCTCGCTGGTGGTGCTGTTGTTCGCCATCGCGGGGACGGCTCCGGCGGAGGTGATGGGGGCGCGCGCGTTCAATACGGTGGCGGGCGGTGTGATCGCGCTGGCGGCATATCGCGTGTGGCCCACGTGGGAGCGGACGCAGGTTCCCGAAGCGCTGGCGCGGCTCTTTGACGCCTACCGCGCGTATTTCCAGGCCGTGCGCGATGCGTACCTGGAACCGGGCCTGGAGCGGTCGCCGGAGTACGCCGCGCGGTTGGACCGGGCACGGCAGGCGGGGCGATTGGCGCGCACCAGCCTGGAGGCCTCCGCCGCGCGCCTGGAACTGGAACCGGGCGTGGCGCCGGACCGGATCACGGCGCTGCAGGGGATTCTCGCCAACTCGCACCGCTTCATCCACGCAGTGATGGCGCTGGAGGCGGGGCTGCTGCGCAGTCAGGCGGTTCCGGCGCGGCCGGCCTTCCGCACGTTTTCGAACGACGTGGATGCGACGCTCTATTTTCTGGCGGCGTACCTGCGCGGCGTGCCGGTACAGGCCGGGGATCTGCCGGATTTGCGCGAAGATCATCGTGCGCTGATTCATAGCGAGGCGCCGCACACGGCCCGGTACGAGTTGGTGAATGTGGAGACGGACCGCGTCACCAACAGCATCAATACGCTGACGGTGGAATTGCTGCAATGGGTGAGCGCAACTGAGGGGTAGGGCGGGCGGTTCCGCCTGCCGGCTCCGCGGGCGCCGGGTTGGCAGGCGGAAACGCCTGCCCTACTGGCTTCATCCATCTCGGTGGGGGATGGGTGGACACTTGCTCGGCAAAGGTGCGGATTCGTCGGAGAGGGCACGAACGGCGATGGGGTGTCCGCGCGCTCAAAGATAGGGCAGGCCAACTCCCGGGGCGTGCCGGGTTGGCAGGCGGAAGCGCCTAATGCCGCTTAAATAAGCCACTTTGCAGCCTCCCAGGCCTTTCGTGGGGCGGTCCTCCCCGGATCGAGCCTGACAATCGCGGCCGACGCCCTCGTCGGCCTTTCGATCGTCGCAGGCATTTGATGCTTCGAGGGAATAGCGGGACCAGGGGGTCCTGCGCGGACGAGGGCGTCCGCCCCACCAGGTCCGGCGAAATCTGTCGCCGACGCTTATTTAAGCGGCGTCAGGCGTTTTCGCCTGCACTACTGCGGGAAAACCGGAGATTCGGCGTCAGCGCGGGTTGGGGCTCGGGACCGGATTGGTGTCCGGGCCGAGCACCTTGCGGACGAGGGCGGCGAAGCGGGCGGGGTCGAAGGGCTTCTGGAGGTACTGCGCGCCAGGGGGCAGCAGACCGCGGCGTCCCATGGTTTCGGCCGGGTGGCCGGAGATGAAGATGACTTTCGTCTCCGGGCGCAGCAACTGCAGGTGCTCGGCAAGTTGCACGCCATTCATGCCGGGCATGGACACATCCGTCACCACCAACTGAACGGGAGCGGCATGGTGCGCGGAGATGCGGAGCGCGTCTTCGCCGCCCTCGGCTTCGAGGTCCGTGTAGCCGCGGCTGCGCAAGTCCTCGGCGGCGTAGCGGCGCACGGCGTCCATATCTTCCTCCAGGAGAATCGTCTCCGAACCGCCGCGCCCCTCCGCTTCCACGACGGGTTTGGGCGGCGGCGGGACAAAGGCGTCGGTCCGCGGCAGGTACACTTCAAAGCTCGCGCCCTCGCCCGGATTGCTTACTACGCAAATGGAGCCGCGGTTCTGGCGCACGATTCCGTATGCGCCGGATAAACCGAGTCCGGTGCCTTTGCCGGGAGCCTTGGTGGTAAAGAAGGGTT
>CAIRBY010000144.1 GCA_903876865.1 uncultured Acidobacteriia bacterium | reverse complement strand
GTATCTGAAGCGGCACAACTTCGAAGTGACGGAGGGCGTGGCCAAGCTGCCGACGGCCTTCGTGGCGCGGTACAAGGGCAGCGGTTCCAGGGGAAACAGCGGCGCGCCGAACCTGGGGATCATCGTGGAATACGACGCGCTGCGCGGCACCAAGGGCGCATTTCACGGGGACCAGCACAGCACGCAGGGGCCGATCGGGCTGGCCGCGGCGATCGCGATGGCGGAGTGGCTGGAGCGCACGCACTCGCCGGGGAGCGTGGTGGTGTTCGGCTGCCCGGGTGAAGAGATGATGCCTCCCGCGGCCAAGACCGATATGTTCCAGGCCGGGGTGTTCAACGGCATGGACGTGATTGTGCGCAGCCACGCGGTGAGCGCGACGATCCGGCCGGCGGCGGGCTTCGGCACGTGCTGCCTCAACATCGACGGGGTGAAGTACACGTTCTCTGGCGCGCCGGCGCACCAGATGACGCCGTGGGCGGGGCGCAATGCGCTCGAAGCGGTGATCCATCTCTTTAACAACATCGACGCGGCGCGGACGACGATGCGTCCGGAGGCCCGGATTCAGGGGGTGATCACGGAAGGCGGCGCCGCGCCGAATGTGGTGCCGGACCGGACGCAGGCGGATTTCTACATCCGCTACCCGGACGCGGTGTACCTGGCGCAGGTGAGGGAAGCGGTGGATAACGCGGCGCGCGCGGCGGCGCTGGCTACGGGGACGAAGGTCAAGATCGACAACTACAGCAACCTGCGGGACGGCATCTCGCTGGCGCTGCTTGGGGAACCGGGCTTCGCGCACATGAAGCGATTCGGCGCGACGCACGTGCAGGAGGCGCCCGCGAAACCGCAGGGCTACGACGAAACCGGCAGCGTGAGCAGCGCCATCCCGGGCATGGGCTTCGAAGCGTTCACCTCCAACTCCGCCAACCACACCTATGAAATGGAGGCGGACGCGCTGACGGAGGTGGGGCACGCGGGCTTCCTGGTGGATGCGCAGGCGATGACGGCGAGCCTCTACGATTTCGCCACGCGGGCAGACTATCGCGCGGCGGTGAAGCGCGAATTCGACGGGCTGAAGGCGCTGTTCGGCGAATACCAGGAGGCGCTGAAGAAGGTCTACCCGGTGCCGGTGGTAGCGGAGCCGAAATAGGGGAAGCGGCAGGCGGGGCGGAAATAAATCGGGCGGCGCGGCTATGGGTATGCCCGGGCGGGGTATCATATTGCAATCGACTGAACATGCGTCTTCCCCGGGTCTATCCGATTCTCGACACGGAATCGCTCCAACAACGCGGCATTGCGCCTGAAATGGCGGCGGCGGCGTTTCTGGAAGGCGGCGCGACGATCCTGCAAATCCGGCACAAGCAGCACTGGGACCGGGCTACATTTGCGATGGCGCGCACGGTGGCGAAACTGTGCCGGGAGGCGGGCGCGACGCTGATCGTCAACGACCGCGCGGATATCGCGATGCTGCTGGAAGCGGGACTGCACGTGGGGCAGGACGATTTGTCTCCGCGGGATGGGCGCACGCTGATGGGCACTTACGCGCCGATGGGGTACAGCAGCCACAACGCACGGCAGTTGAGCGAAGCGGGCGGCGAACCGGTGGATTACGTAGCGCTGGGGCCGATTTTTGTGACGGCGAGCAAACAGAATCCGGACCCGGTGACGGGGGTTGCCGAGTTGCGGCGCCTGCGGGCGCTGGTGGAGAAGCCGCTGGTGGCGATTGGCGGCATCACGCAAGAGAACGCAGTTGAAGTTTTACGGGCCGGCGCCGATTCGGTGGCCGTGATCGCCGGCCTGCTACCGCCGTTGGAAGGCGGGCCGGCCACGGCACAATCCCTGCGAGAACGGATGGAACAATGGCAACAACTAGTCAAAACGGCCTGACCAAGGGGCTGGGCCTGATCGACTCCACCACATTGGTGATGGGGTCGATGATCGGCTCGGGCGTCTTCATCGTGGCGGCGGATATATCGCGGCAGGTGCAATCGCCGGGATTGCTGATGATGACGTGGTTCGTGACGGCGGCACTGACGCTGATCGCGGCGCTGAGTTACGGCGAACTGGCGGCGGCGATGCCGCACGCGGGCGGTCAATATGTATACCTGCGCGAAGCCTTCGGACCGCTGGCCGGGTTCCTGTTCGGCTGGACCATGTTCACGGTGATTCAGACGGGCACGATCGCAGCGGTGGCGGTGGCGTTCGCCAAGTATACGGGCATTTTCTTCCCTTCGATCAGCGACCAGAATTACCTGATCGGCAGCGGCGGGATCGGGGTCACGACGCAGCAGTTGCTGGCGATTGCGGTGATCGTGTTCCTGACGTGGAGCAACACGCACGGCATCCGCACGGGGGCGATGGTGCAGAACGTGTTCACGTTCGCGAAGATCGGCGCGCTGCTGGGACTGGTGGCGTGCGGCTTCCTGGTGGGGCGCAATCCGGCGGCGGTGGCGAGCAACTTCGACCACTTCTGGCGCGGAGCGAGTTTCAGTTTCGATTCGGTGCGACTGGTGGGCGTGGCGATGGTGGGCTCGCTATTCAGCAGCGACGCGTGGAACAACGTGACCTTCACGGCGGGCGAGGTGCGCAATCCGAAGCGCAACCTGCCGCTTTCGCTGGCGCTGGGCGTGCTGATTGTGAGCACACTTTACATCCTGAGCAACTTCGTGTATTTGAACGTGCTGACGTTCGACGCGATTCAGCACGCCGATAAAGACCGCGTGGCGGCAGCCGCGGCCAGCAGCATGTTCGGACCGGTGGCGGTACAGATCATGGCGGCGGCGATCATGATTTCGACGTTCGGCTGCATCAACGGGCTGACGCTTTCGGGCGCGCGCGTCTACTACGCGATGGCGAAGGACAAGCTGTTCTTCCAGAAGGCGGAGGAGTTGAATCCGAAAACGCACGCTCCGGTCTTCTCGCTGACGGTGCAGTGCATCTGGGCGGCGCTGCTAACGTTAAGCGGGCGTTACAACGATCTGCTCGATTATGTTATCTTTGCTGTGCTACTCTTCTACATTTTGACGATCGCAGGCCTGTTCGTGCTCCGTCGCACGCGTCCGGAGATGGAGCGGCCCTACAAGGCCTTCGGATACCCCGTGCTGCCGGCGATATACATGCTGGCGGCGGGCCTGATCGAAGTTTTGCTGTTGCTGTACAAACCGAATTACACGTGGCCGGGTCTCATCATTGTTCTGCTGGGCCTGCCCGTTTACTTTATTTGGCGGAGGAAGGCGACCGTATGAGCAGTAACCTGTTTGGGACGAAATCGCTGGCGCGGATTCTAGCGGAATCCGAGAGCGGTGAGCATCATTTGAAAAAGACGCTGGGACCGGTCAATCTGGTGGCGCTGGGTATCGGCGCAATCATCGGAGCGGGCCTATTCTCTCTGACGGGCATCGCGGCGGCGGATAACGCGGGCCCGGCCGTGGTGCTCTCGTTCGTGGTGGCGGCCATCGGTTGCGCCTTCGCCGGGATGTGCTACAGCGAATTTTCGACCATGATTCCGATCGCGGGCTCTGCGTACACGTACGCGTATGCGACCATGGGCGAACTGCTGGCGTGGATCATCGGCTGGGATCTGGTGCTGGAATACGCGGTGGGCGCGGCAACGGTCTCGGTAAGCTGGTCGAGTTACGTGGTGAAGCTGCTGCATACGTTCGACATTACGCTGCCCTCGAATCTGATTCACTGTCCGTGGGACGAGGTGCCGGGGATTATCAACCTGCCGGCGGTGCTGGTGGTCTGCGCGATTTCGATGCTGCTGATGATCGGCATTTCGGAATCGGCGAAGGTCAACGCGGTGATCGTGGTGGTGAAGGTCACGATCGTGATCGTGGTGATCGCGGTGGGCTACTCCTACATCAAGCCGGAGAATTACGTACCGTTCATTCCGCCCAACACGGGCACGTTCGGGGAGTTCGGCTACAGCGGCGTGATGCGCGCGGCGGCGGTGATCTTCTTCGCGTACATCGGTTTTGACGCGGTCTCGACGGCGGCGCAGGAAGCGAAGAAACCGCAGCGCGATATGCCGATCGGCATCATCGGTTCGCTGGTGGTCTGCACCATCCTCTATATTCTGTTCGCCCGCGTACTGACGGGCATGGTGAGCTACAAGGTGTTCCATGGCGACGCTTCCCCGGTGGCGACGGTGATCAACCTGTTCCCCTCGGTGGCGCTGCGGACCACGATTGTGGTGGGCATCATCGCCGGGTACACGTCCGTGATTCTGGTGATGCTGCTGGGCCAATCGCGCGTCTTCTTCTCGATGTCGAAGGACGG
>CAIRBY010000143.1 GCA_903876865.1 uncultured Acidobacteriia bacterium | reverse complement strand
CCGGCGGCGAGCGGCGGGCTGCGGTATTACATCATGGACAACGAGCCATCGCTGTGGAATTCGACGCACCGGGACATCCACCCGGCGCCCTTGACTTACAGCGAGATCTACAACGCGTTTGTGAGTTACGCGGGGACGGTGCGGGCGCTGGATCCGAACGCGGTGATTGTGGGGCCGGAGGAGTGGAGCTGGTGGAGTATGTTCGTGAGCAGCCTGGACCAGACCAACGGCGCGGGGGCGGCGGGATCGGATTACAACACGCACAACCAGACTTATTACTACCCGTGGCTGCTGCAGCAGTTGCGCGCGTATCAGCAGAGCACGGGGACGCAGTTACTGAACGTGCTGAGCATGCATTACTATCCGCAGGAGCTCTCGAATAGCGACGATGACAGCGCGGCGGCGCAGGCGATCCGTAACCAATCCACGCGGGCGTTGTGGGACCCGAATTATGTGGACCCTTCGTGGTTCAACCAAGTGGGAATTAACGGGGGAAAGGTGAACCTGATTCCGACGCTGAAGAGCTGGGTGAATCAATATTACCCGGGCTTGCAGACGGCGATCACGGAGTATAACTGGGGCGACGAGACGCACCTGAACGGGGCCACGACGCAGGCGGACGTGCTGGGCATTTTCGGGCGCGAGGGCTTGGACATGGCGACGCGCTGGACGGTGCCGGCGAACCCATCGCCAACGTATCTGGCGCTGGAGATCTACCGCAACTACGACGGCAAGCTTTCGACGTTCGGGGATACGAGCGTGACGGCGGCGGTGGCGAATCCGGATACGCTCTCTTCGTTCGCGGCGGTGCGGGCGAGCGACGGAGCGCTGACGGTGATGGTGATCAACAAGCAGCAGGGCAGCACTCCGGTGACGGTGAACCTGGCGAACTTCGCGAGCAACGGGACGGCGCAGGCTTACCAGATCGCGTCGGCGAGCCAGACGGCAATCACGGCGCTGGGGAACGTGACGGTGGCGGGGAATGCAATCGCGACGACGGTGCCTTCGCAGAGCATCACGCTGTTCGTGATTCCGGCGGGGACGGTGACGCCGCCTCCGGGAGCGCCGACGGGATTGGCGGGCGCGGCGGGCAACGGCGTGGTCACGCTGAGTTGGAGCGCGGCGGGCGGGGCGACGAGTTACACGGTGAAGCGGGGCACGGTGAGCGGCGGGCCTTACGCGGCGATCGGGAGCGTGGTGAGTCCGGCGGCGCCGACTTACACGGATGCGGCGGTGACGAACGGCACGACTTATTACTATGTTGTGTCGGCGACGAACACGGCGGGGACGAGCGCGAACTCGGCGGAGATCGGGGTGACGCCACAGGCGCCTCCGGCGTTCACTTCGAGCGCGAGCGCGACGCCGAATCCGGTGGGGCAGGGGGCGGCGACCACAATCAAGGCTACGGTGACGTGCACGGCGGGCACGCTGGCGAACGGCAACGTGCAGATCCTGGTGCTGGATCCGAACGGGGCGACTGCCTTGACGCAGAATTACACGGGCCAGAGTTTTGCGACGAATCAGGCGTTGACTTACTCGGTGGTACTTACCCCGGCAGTAGTGGGGACTTACACGGTGGAAGTGGGCGTGTTCAGCGCGGCGTGGCAGCAGTGGAACTGGAACGCGGCGGCGGCGAGCATCCAGGTGAAATCGGCGCTCGCGTTTACGACTACGGCAACGGCGCCGGCGACGGTGGCACCGGGCGGCACGGCGGCGATCGCGGTGAAGGTGACCAATACGGGGACGGGTACGCTAAGCAACGGGAACGTCGAACTGCAGATCTTCAACGCGTCGGGTGCGGTGATGGCGACGCAGGTATGGAGCGGGCAGAGCTTCACGGGCGGACAGACGCGGTCTTATTCGTTCAACTGGGTGACTGCGGCGAGTCTGGCGGCGGGCACGTACTCGGTGGACGTGGGAGTGTTCGACGGCGGCTGGACGACGGATTACTACTGGAACACGGATGCGACGATTAGCGTGAGCAGCGCCAAGCCGGCGGTGACGCTGAGCGCGGGGTCGCTGACATATGCGACGCAGACTGTGGGCACGGCGAGCGCGGCGCAGACGGTGACGCTGACGAATACGGGGACGGCAGTGCTGAGCATCACGGGGATTGCGATCACGGGAACGGCGGCGAAGGATTACTCGCAGACGAATACGTGCGGGGGTTCGGTAGCGGCGGGGGCGCATTGCAGCATCGCGGTGGTGTTCAAGCCGACGGTGACGGGCACGCGGAGCGCATCGGTGAGCGTGACGGATAATGCGGCGGGATCGGCGCAGACGGTGAAGCTGAGCGGGAAGGGGAAGTAAGGGGAAGAGGCGTCGAGACGAATCTCGACGCTGCAGGCAGGAATGCCTGCGCCACGGGGGCTGAGGCTCTGGTGCGCCATTCGATCATTGGAGGCAGCATATGCTTCGATGGAATGGCGGGACCTGGGAGTCCCGCGCGGACTTTGGGGCCGGGGACGGCGGGATCAGAAGCCCAGGCGGACGCCGAACTGGATGTTGCGGGCGGGCTGGCTGGAGCTGATGGTGCCGAGCGAGGTGCTGCTGGTGGAGACGTTGGGCGCATCGAAATTCACGTGGTTCATGGCGTTGAAGGTATCGGCGGTGAAACGGGCGGTCCACTTGCCCTCGCGGAGGCGGAAGACTTTGCGCAGGGAGAGATCCCAGTTCTGCCAGCCGGGTCCGACGACGGTACCGACGCCGGCGTTGCCGAGCTGATCGACAGGGGCGTTGGTGAAGGCGGCGGTGTTGAACCAGTGATCCGGGCCACGCTGATCGCCGGGGAGGGCGACGACCTGGCCGTTATAGCTGGAGCGGCGGGTGATGCCGGTGGCGCTGCCGGTGGGGGTGAGCAGGGCGCCGGTCTGCACGCGGGTGACGCCGCTGATTTCCCAGCCACTGAAGGCACCGCGCAGGAGGGCGCCGGAGTGGCGGGCGAGCGGGATGCGGTAGGTGTAAGTGGAGACGAAGACCTGGCGGCGATCGAAAGAGGCGGGGCCGTAATTGTAGTGGCGGTTGCCCAGATCGGCGGAGTCATCGGCGCTGTTATAGGCACTGGCTTCGGTAAGCGCCTTAGACCAGGTGTAACTCACGGTAAGACTGAGGTTGCCCTTGCGCTTGGTTAGATAAGTCTGGAGGGCATTGTAGTTACCAGCGGCGTCGCTGAGATACTGATTGATAGCGGAGTAGCCGAGGTAGGGCACGATGGAGTTAGTAACTGGCCGGGTAGCGGAGGGGATGGCGTAGTTAGCGGCGAGCAGGGCGAAGCTGGGCTGGTTGATGTTGGGCTTGTGGATCTGGTGGCGCTGGAGGTTGCCGACATAGGTGACATCGAGGAAGAAGCCGCGGCCTAAATCGCGCTGCACGCCCAGGTTGAAGTTGTACACGATGGGGACCTTCAGATTGGGGTCGAGGGCGCTGATGGAGCCCTGCGGGGCGGGGGCGGGGACGGAACTGCCGCTGGGCTGGGCGAGCTGCCCATTCTGATACTGCACCTGATAGGAGAAGGGCGGGAGCAGGACCTGGGAGAAGATCATGTTGCCCTGGGTGCGGTCGTGAAAGCTGCCGAAGCCGCCGCGGACGGCGGTCTTGCTATCGCCGAAGGGCTGCCAGGCGAAGCTGAAGCGGGGCATGGCGAGCCACTGGGTGTTGTAGAGTCCGCGGGGTGCGCCGGTGGGGATGGAGAGGGCGGTGGCGCTGTTGCCGCCGGGGACGCGCCCCAATTCCGCCTGGGGCACGCCATCGCCGGCGCGGACGAGTCCGTTATACACATTGCCGGAGCCGGGGACGATGAGGCCGGCGGAGGTCACGGTGACGGCCTGCTTGGGGTTATACATGGCGGGCACGAAATTGACGAGGTTGTTGCCCTGGGTATAGATGGGGGTGAAGTAACTGAAGCGCATGCCGACGACGATGGAGAAGTTACGGCGCACGTGCCAGCTATCTTCAACATACGGCTCGACCTGGGTGAAGCGGAAGAAGCCCGTGGGATCGCTGCCGGCCTCGGTATAAGTCTGGAACTGGCCGAGGGCGGCATCGGCGAGGGCGTAGTTCGAGGTATTGGTGTTGCCGCTGGTATTGAAGGCGACGCTGCCATCATAGACGCTGCGTCCATTCTGATCTTTGCGATTGCGGACGAGCTGGGCGCCGATTTTGATGGCGTGGGCGTCGCGGATGTAAGTGACGTTATCGGAGAGGGAGATATCGGTCACGGGCGAGAGCAGGAAGACGCGCGCGGGACCGTTGAAACTGGCGAAGCTGTTGACGGTGACGTCGGGCATCCCGGTGTTATAGAGACCGTTGCCGCCATAAGTGCGGGGGAACTGGAAGCCATAAGTGGAGCGCTGCCAGGCGTCGCCCTGGAGGGGAGTGCGCTGGCTGTTCCAACTAGTGGTTAGTTTGACATCGTTGATGAGGTGCGGGGTGAGGG
>CAIRBY010000142.1 GCA_903876865.1 uncultured Acidobacteriia bacterium | reverse complement strand
TGTTGCCTGCATTCTGCGCGCACGCGCCGGCCGGGTGACGATTGCGGTCCGGGATCAGGGTGCAGGCTTCGACTGGCGCTCGGCGAGGCCTGGGCTGCCGGCTCCGGGCGCCTGCTGCGGCCGGGGGCTGGCCATCTTCCGCGAGTATGCGGACCGCGTCCGTTTCAACCGGCGTGGCAACTCACTGGTCCTCATCGACCGCTTCAGCGGGGAAGCAAGCAATCGGCCGGCAGGACCGGCACAAGTAAGCACTGGGCAGGTAACCCCAGATAAGGAACCCAATGACTGAACCGACCATCACGCATGAGCAGGAGCAGATAGTAATCCGTCCGGCGGGAGATGTGGTTGCCGCCAATGTAGCTGAGTTGCGGTCCGTGTTGCGAAGCACCGTGCAGGGAGGCGGGCGCGATCTGGTGCTGGACCTGAGCAATACGGTGATGGTGGATTCCAGCGGGCTGGGGCTGGTGATTGGAACCTTCAACTCGCTCCAGAAGGTGGGAGGGCGGCTGCGCGTGATTCACGCGTCGCGGGACGTCCTGCACCTCTTCCAGACTATGCGCATGCACCAGCACTTTGAGATCAGCGGCAGCTAGGCGAGGTTCCAGGTATGAACTCCAATCTCGACGACGAACTCATACAGGACTACCTGGCGGAATGCCGGGAGCATCTGGCCCGGATTGAGAACGATCTGCTGGCGATCGAGCAGGCCGGCGCACATATCGACGAAGAGATCGTCAACCGCGTGTTTCGCGCGGCCCATTCGATCAAGGGCGGCGCGGGGTTTTTCGATCTGCACAAAATTCGCGAACTGGCGCACAAGATTGAGAATGCGCTCGATCTGATCCGTTCCCGGCAGATGGTGCCGCAGCCGGAGATCGTCAGCATTCTGCTGATGTCGTTCGACAAGTTAGCGGAACTGACCGAGAACTACCGGGAAAGCAATACGGCTGAAATCTCAGAGTTCGTCACCGCGCTGACGAATCTCGCAGTCCATCACCTGGAGCCGGAGCAGAAGCTCTCGGTGAATCAGAACGTCTCGATCGCGACCCCGACGCCCGGCCGGCTGATTCAGACTACGGCGCTCGACCTGAGCCTGGCGCGCAGGGGCGGGAAGTGCATTTATCTGGTGCAGTACGACCTGATCCACGACATTCAGCGCCGCGGCAAGACGCCGCTCAATGTGTTCCACGACCTGTTGCAGTGCGGCACCATGCTCGAGACGGCGGTGGATCTGGATTCGGCCGGCACGCTGGAGGACGAGCCCTCCAACCGGCTGCTGCTCGAGGTGTTGTATGCCACGGTGCTGGAGCCGGATCTGGTCAGCCAGATCCTGGACCTGCCCGGTGATCAGGTGCACGTCATTGAGAAGGATGGCTCGTTTACGCTGTTGTCGGAGGTAGGCGCGGCGCCTTCTTCCGCCGCCATTCCCGCAGCCCCGCAGCCGGCGCCGCAACCTGCGTTGCCCCCGCCCCCGCCACTACCGGTTGCGGTCCAACTGCAACGCAGTGAGCCGGTCCGGCCCCCGGCGCCGCCGCCCGCGGCTGAGACCACGATCCGCCTCAATGTCTCCCTGCTCGATTCGTTGATGACGCTGGCGGGTGAACTGGTGCTGAGCCGCAACCAGTTGAACGAATCGCTCAGCCAGGCCGATGCGCGCGGAATCCGCGCCGGCGCGCAACGTGTCAGTCTGGCGACCTCGGAACTGCAGGCGGTGGTGACGATGACCCGCATGCAGCCGGTGGGTAATCTCTTCGGTAAATTCCCGCGGCTGGTGCGGGATCTGGCCAAAGAGCTGGGCAAAGAGATCCAGCTTGAGATGGCAGGCGAAGAGGTGGAGATCGACAAGACGATTCTGGAAGGGCTGAGCGATCCGCTGACGCACATGGTGCGCAATGCCGTCGATCACGGAGTGGAAGCGCCCGGGCAGCGCGTCGCGGCGGGGAAGCCGGCGGCGGCGAAGATCCTGCTCAAAGCCAGCCATCAGGCCGGCCAGGTAGTAATTGAGATTGCCGATGACGGCCGCGGGCTCGATCCCGAAAGAATCGCGGCCTCCACTCTCGCCAAGGGGATGATCTCCGCCGATCAACTGCTGCGCATGCCGGACCGGGAGAAGATGGCGCTGATTTTTCTGCCCGGGGTTTCAACGGCCGAGAAGATCACGGGCACTTCCGGCCGCGGTGTGGGCATGGATGTGGTCAAGACGAACCTGGATAAGCTCGGCGGCAAGATCGAGATCGACTCCGTGCCGGGGCGGGGAACCACGTTCCGCATCAAGCTGCCGCTCACGCTGGCGATCATCCCCTCGCTGTTGATCTCGCAGGGCGGGCAGCGCTATGCAATTCCACAGGTCAACGTGGGAGAACTGATCCGCATTCCCGAGGCGCAGCTCAGCCAGCGTGTGGACCGTGCGGCGGGAGCGGAAATCCTGAGTGTGCGGGATCGCCTGGTGCCGCTGCTTCATCTGAAGGATGCGCTCAGCGCGGGTGAGGAGGCGCTGTGCGAGGCCGCGATGCCCGCTTCCTCGCCCGCCGGTCCGACGAATGTGGTGCTGGTGGATACGGGCAGCTTCGAATACGGGCTGGTGGTGGAGAATCTGCACGACACGGTAGAGATCGTGGTCAAGCCGTTGGGGCGTCATTTCCAGGGCCTGCGCGATTATGCGGGCGCAACAATTCTCGGAGACGGGCGGGTGGCGCTCATCCTCGATGTAGCCGGGATCGTGGAACGAGCCGGACTGGCCGCCGCCCGGGAACAGTGCCGGGCCGGACTCGCCGCCACGGTGCCGGGGGGGGCACAGGAGCGCCACTCGCTGCTGTTGTTTCACAACGCGCCGGAGGAAGTCTGCGCCCTCCCGATCGAACTGGTGTCCCGGATCGAGCGCGTCCAGCCCAGTCAGGTGGAGAACCTGGGAGGACGGCGGACCATGCAGTACCAGGGCGCCAGCATCCCGCTGGTCACCCTGAAAGATGCCGCGCAGGTGGGTGAACTCACCGCCGAGCAACATCTGGTGGTGGTGATTTTCGAGATGGGCGGGGCAGCACTGGGGCTACTGGCGGCCGAACCTCTGGATATGGTGGAGGCGGCTCTCAAGATCGACCAGATCACACTGCGGCAGCCGGGGATTGCCGGCTCCGCTATTCTCAACGGACGCACCACACTGTGTGTCGATATCTTCGAACTCGCCTCCGGCGCGCGGCCGGAGTGGGCGGGGCAGTCTTCCGGCGGAGCGTCCCCTGGCGCTTCCACCGGAGACTCCGCCGCAGCTTCTCCGGCGCCACCGGAGGGCGCCGCGACGGTGCTGGTCGCCGAGGACTCGGACTTCTTCCGAGGTCAGATCCGGCGCCTGATCGAAGCCGTGGGCTACCGCGTGATGGCCGCTGAAGACGGGCAGGCGGCATGGGAACTGCTCGACCGCCACGCGGGCGAGATCGCCCTGGTGGCTACCGATGTGGAGATGCCCCGTATGGACGGGCTCGCCCTCACGCGGCAGATCCGGGCCGATGGGCGCTTTCCGCAGTTGCCTGTGATTGCCCTCTCTTCGCTCGCTGGTGAAGAAGAGGTGGCGCGAGGCATCGCCGCCGGCGTGACCGAGTACCAGATCAAATTGGACCCCGAGGAGTTTATCCAGAGTATCCGCAAGGCGATGCCGCGCGGCGGGGAGTGAGCGTGGAAGACGGGAACCGAAGCTTCGCCGTTACCCGGGTGGTTCCGGAATTGAGGCGGGCGGTGACAGGAAAAAGGAGAGCGTAGCAATATGAAGTTCAGATGGAGTATTCCGGCGCGTACGGTCGCGATCGCATGGGCCGCGGTGACCGCCACCGCCGTCGCGGGTTTTCTGGTGCAGCGGTCGGTGGTGCGCCAGCAGGGCCTGGAGCTTTCCCGCAACACGATGCGGAGCATGGTGCTCTCCGCCGAGAGTGCGCGTGCCGCCACGGCGACCCTGAATAGCAACGGTGGCTTCGACCGCAAGGGCCTGCTGGCGGAGTTGCAGAAATCGTCGGATCTGCGCGCGACGCGGCTCTATTCGACCATCCCGGTGGTGGCGGCGTGGAGGAGCATCCAACAAGTCGCGGACGCGGAAGGGTACGTCTTTCGCACGCCGTCGAATCATCCGCGGAACCCCAAGAATATGCCCGACGCCCTGGAGCAGACAATCCTGGCGACGCTGGAGAAGACCCGCGACAAGGAGTATTTCGCCATTGATGAGGCCCGCAATGAAATGATCTACGCGCGCCCGATCTGGCTCACCGAGGATTGCATGGTCTGTCACGGCGATCCGCCGGCCGGCAATAAGACCGGCAAGGATATCGTTGGATTCCGCATGGAAGGCTGGCACAGCGGAGAGATGCACGGCGCGTTCCTCCTGCGCGGGAAGCTCGATCCGGTGGATGCCCAGGTGCGTGCGGCGGCGTTCAAAGCAGCCCTTTGGCTGATTCCCACGGCTCTGGTGGTGGGCTTCGGCGCCTTGCTGGCGACGCGCCGCATCCGCGGACCGCTGGCGGAAGCCGTCAGCGTGATGCAATCGGTGGCGACGGGCGACCTGAGCCGGGAGATTCAGGTCACCAACGACGATGAGATCGGGGATATGGCGGTCGCGATGCAATCCATGTCTTTGAGCTTGCGCAAGATGATCGGCGAAATCGCGGGCGGGGCCGAACTGCTGGCCGGCTCCTCGCAGCGGCTCACCGCCAATTCCAAGGGGGTGACCGACAACTCCCGCCACGCCTCCGATAAAGCGCACTCGGTGGCCACCGCCGCCGAAGAGATGAGCGCCAACTCCCGTTCTCTGGCCGAGGGTATGGAGCATGCCGTCGCCAACCTGGGCAACGTGGCCGCCGCCACGGAAGAGATGACCGCGACCATCGGCGAGATTGCCTCTAATGCGGAGAAGGCCCGGCGCATCACGGCCGACGCCAACTCTCAGGCCAGCCAGATCACCGAGCAGATGGACCGGCTCGGGACCGCCGCGCGGGAGATCGGCAAAGTGACCGAGGCCATTAACGAGATCTCCTCCCAGACCAATCTGCTGGCGCTCAACGCCACCATTGAAGCGGCGCGCGCCGGCGCCGCGGGCAAGGGCTTTGCCGTGGTGGCAAACGAGATCAAGCAGTTGGCGCAACAGACCGCCTCCGCGACCGAGGACATCAAGACGCGGATTGCGGGCGTGCAATCTTCCGCGGGCGAGGGCATTGCCGCGATCGAGCGGGTGTCGCGGGTGATTCACGAAGTCAGCGATCTGGTGGCTTCGATCGCGGCTGCAATCGAAGAGCAGTCCGCCGTG
Source organism: uncultured Acidobacteriia bacterium (assembly GCA_903876865.1). Classification (GTDB taxonomy): domain Bacteria; phylum Acidobacteriota; class Terriglobia; order Bryobacterales; family Bryobacteraceae; genus Solibacter. Next base: position 2,462 of record CAIRBY010000142.1, on the reverse strand, counting down.
ACGCGGGAGATCGCCAGCAACATCGCGCAGGCGTCGAACGACTTGGGGGATGCCAATGTGCGTGTCGGCCAGGGTTCGCAAGTGTCGGGAGAAATCGCAAGCGATATCGCGGTGGTCGATCGAGCCACCGGGCAGATTGCGGGCAGCAGCGAGGAAGTGCAGGCCACGCTGGGCGAGTTATCCGAACTGGCGCATACGTTGAAGGTCACCGTATCGCGGTTTCAGGTATGAAGGGGGGTGTCATGAGTGAGGCTGAGTTGCGCGGCGAGTTGCAGGCTGAGGCGCAATCGGGCCAGCCGGAACTGGTGGCAACGTTCTTTGTCCGCGATGCCCTCTGTGGCGTGAGCGCATCCTGCGTGCAGGAGGTGATCCGGCTGGGTGCGGTAACGCTCGCTCCGCATGCTCCGCCCGAGGTGGCCGGGATCATCAACCTGCGCGGCAGGATCGTGACCATTGTGGATGCGGGCGTGCGGCTCGGCTACGGGCGCTCCCACCCCGGGCCGGATAGCCGGGTCTTCATTCTCGAAGACCACAGCGAATTCGTTGGCCTGCTGGTGGATTCGGTGGGCGAGGTCGCCGAAGTGGAAAGCGGTGCGGAGGAGCCTCTGCCAGCCAATCTCGGGCAGGCCCGGGCCCGCTACTTCACGGGTGTGATCCGGGTGGGGGGGCGTGTCATCGCGCGCCTCAATTCCACGCAGATGCTGGCAGTGGGCGCGTAACCGCGCGGGTGACGGGTAGACCTCTCATGAGCACACGAGTTCTGGTGGTTGACGATACGGTGGTCTTCCGGCGCGCCATCGCCGAAGCCCTGGAGGCCGTACCCGGCGTGGCAGTGGCCGGAACCGCCAGCAATGGCAGGATGGCGCTCTCCCGCATCGCCGCGCTGCGGCCGGATCTGGTCACCCTCGATATTGAGATGCCGGAGATGAACGGCCTCCAGGTGCTCGAAGAGATGAGGGGAGCGGCGCACATGCCGGGGGTCATCATGGTGAGTGCGCTCACCTCGCGCGGCGGCCAGATGACGGTCAAAGCGCTTGAGCTGGGGGCCTTCGATTTCATCACCAAGCCGGAATCCGGGAGCGCGGAGCAGAATATCGCGCGCGTGCGGGATGGGCTGCTGCCCATCATTCGCGCCTACGAGCGCAGCCGGGAGATCCGCTCGATTCTGGCCGGTGGCGCGTTCAAGCACTCCGCCCTTGCGGTCCCGCCGCTAGCCCTGCACGCGGCCCCGCCGCTTTCCGCGCCCGCGGCTCCGCGAGAGGCGGGGCAGCGGGTTCTGCTCCGCTCCGGGTCCGCGCTGGTGCTGATCGGTGTGTCCACCGGCGGGCCGTCCGCTCTGGCCCGGCTATTGCCCTCACTGCCTGCGGACCTGCGTGCGCCCGTGCTGGTGGTGCAACATATGCCGGCCTTGTTCACGGCTCCGCTCGCCGAGAGCTTGAATAAAAAATGCACGCTCCCGGTGAAGGAGGCAGTGGATGGAGAAGCCGCGCTTCCCGGGCGGGTCTATCTCGCGCCGGGAGGCAGACAGATGAAGGTGGCCCCCGGTCCCAGCGGGGAAGTTACGCTACGCGTCAACGACGACGCTCCCATTCACAACTGCCGGCCGGCGGTGGATTATCTGTTTCGCTCCGCCGCGCTGCACTTTCCCGGGCGCTCCATCGCCGCGATTCTGACGGGCATGGGCAACGATGGGACCGAGGGACTGCGTCTGCTCCGGCGCTCCGGTTGCTTTTCGCTCGCCCAGGACGAGACCAGTTGTGTAGTCTTCGGCATGCCGAAGGAGGCGATCGCCGCCGGTGTGATCGACAAAGTGGCGCCGCTGGACGCCATGGGCGAACTGATCGCCCGCGCCGTACAGGAGAACCGCTAGTGGTTAAGCTCCAGGCGGACGAGCAGCAGCAGATGGCCGACTTCATCTATTCTCTCTGCGCGATTTCGCTCGATGCCAGCAAAGGCTACCTGATCGAAAACCGGCTGAGCCATCTGGTGGAAGAGACCGGCTGCCGCAGTTTCCGGGAGTTGCTCAACCGGGCGAAGGCCGAAACCGACGGCGCCATCAAGCGTCGCATCGTCAGCGGCATCACCACCAACGAGACCCTCTTCTTTCGCGAGTCCGCGCCCTTCGAACTGCTCCGCCACAAGCTCATTCCCGAACTGGTGGACCGGCGCAACGCCGCCGGAGGCAATGCGCCGATCCGCGTCTGGAGCGCCGCCTGCTCCACCGGGCAGGAGATCTACTCTACGGCAATCGTACTGAAGGAAGTGCTGGGCGACCCATTCCGATACGGCGTCCGCCTGCTGGGAACGGATATCTCCGATGAGGCGGTGGCGAAGGCCAGTAAGGGCGTCTTCAGCCCGGTGGAGATTGCGCGCGGCCTGGCCGACTCGGCTCGGATGAAGTACTTTCGCGAGGTTCCGGGCGGCTGGCAGATTGCCGACGAACTGCGGGCAATGGTCAGCTT
>CAIRBY010000141.1 GCA_903876865.1 uncultured Acidobacteriia bacterium | reverse complement strand
TGCCGGTCGAGTTCGTGCTGGATGGCGGCGTAGACTTCGGGATCCACTTCGGCGAGAGAACGGGACATGCGTTGCGATTCGGTCATGGCTGGTGATTCCTCCGGCGGGGCGCGCTAGCGCTCCAACTGCGCGATCTTGGCGACGCGGCGGGCATGGCGTCCGCCGATGAATTCGGTGTTCAGAAAAAGCTGGATCAGTTCCAGGGCGCGGTCCACGTCCATGTACTTTGCGCCAATGGTGAGCACATTGGCATCGTTGTGCTGGCGCGTGAACGTGACTTCATCGTCGCTGTGGGCGGGGGCGGCGCGCACGCCATCGATCTTATTGGCGGCGATGGCCATGCCGATGCCGGTCGAGCAGACGAGGATGCCCCGGTCGCTGCGTCCCTGCGCGACATCGCGGCCAAGGGTCTGGGCGAAATCCGGATAGTCGCAGGATTCCTCGCTGTTGGTCCCGAAGTCCACCACTTCGTGCCCTTCGTCGGTAAGTCTCTGCCGCAATTTTTCCTTCAGGGAAAATCCGGCGTGATCCGCGCCTATCGCGAGTTTCATAAGGGGAGACCTTGATTTTAACATGTTAGAATTCAGGCCTATGCGATGGAGCAAGCTCTTCATCCCGACTCTGCGGGAGAGTCCGGCGGACGCGGAGACCGTCAGCCTGCGGTGGCTCACGCGCGCCGGCTTCATCCGCGCCGTCTCAAGCGGGGTCTACGGCTATCTGCCGCTCGGGCAGCGCTCGCTCGCCAGGATTCAGCGCCTCGCGCGGGAAGAGTTGACGGCGGCGGGCGGGCAGGAGGTGACTCTGCCGCCCAAAGCCGCCGCGGAAATCGCGCGCGGCGAACTGCGCAGCCCCAAACTGCTGCCGCAGATCTGGTTCCGCGTGGAGACGCCGCTCTTGCGCGTGCGGCAGTTCGCCGGATTGGAAGTCCACACCTTCGGCGACGCGGCGGAGCGGGTGCGCGCGGCATTGGTGCGGATTCTGGAACGCTGCGCCCTGCCCGCGGTGGCTGTGGAAGGCGGCCTCGTGCTGCCCCTGCCCGAAGGTCCGGATGCGGTGGTGACCTGCCCGGGCTGCGCCTACCGCGCCACGCCGCGCACGGCCACAAGCGCGAGCGCGCCGCCCGCGATGGCGGACCCGGAAGGCGACCGGAAACCGGAAGAGTTTCACACTCCGGGCCAGAAAACCATCGCCGATCTGGCCGCCTTCACGGGCCTGCCGGAGAGCGCGCAGATGAAGAGCCTGGTGATGGTGGCCGATGGCAAACCGGTGCTGGTGCTGCTGCGCGGCGACCATCGCTTCAGCGAGTCCAAACTGATGCAGAAACTGGGCTGCGCGGAACTGCGGCAGGCAGTGCCGGAGGAACTCGTGCAGTGGATGGGCGCGGGGGCGGGCTCGCTCGGCCCCATCGGGGTGAAGGGGATGCCGCTGCTGGCCGATGCGGCCCTGGCCGGGCGGCGCAACCTGATCTGCGGCGCCAATCGCGACGATTACCATCTGCGCCACGTCACGCCGGGCGAGGATTTCGAGGCGGAGTTCTGCGACCTGCGCGAAGTGGCGCCCGGGGACGCGTGCCCGCGCTGCGGCGCCCTCCTGGAGTTTCCCGCCTGCATCGATCTGGCCCGCTGGCGCGCCGGCTTAGACGGCGGCACCTTTCAACTGGCCCTGGAGCGGATCCTGACCGCGTCCGTGGAACTGCGCAACGATGCCGATGGCATGATCCTGCCCGCGGCGATCGCCCCCTTCGACGTGGTCGTGACGGCCGCTGCGATGGGTGAAGGCGCCGAGCGCGTCTACCGCGAGTGCCTCGAGGCGGGACTGGA
>CAIRBY010000140.1 GCA_903876865.1 uncultured Acidobacteriia bacterium | reverse complement strand
GCCGCTGGCGGTCGCGGTGCTGCTGGTGGTCGCCTCCGACCTCTTGACCCGCGGCGCCGATTCCGCACTCCGTTCCCCGGTGCAACTGCTGACGCAGTGGCGCAACGTGCCGCGCAATTTGGCTTCGTTCCTGGGATTCCAGGCGATGACGGGGCCGCTGCTCGCCTACGCGCTGCTCTCGCGCGGCTGGAAGTTCGCGGCGGCGGTGGCGGGCGTGGCGACGCTCGGCATCGGGCTCGCGTTGGGCGTTCCCTCGCCGAATCTGGCGCAGTATGCCGTGCCGGCGGCGCTGGGCTTGTGCTTCGTGGCGGCGTGCGCCTGGCTCTTGCGCGGCGTGCCGTATGCGCTGCCGCTGACGGTGTGGTTGTGCAGCGGCATGGTGGCGCTGCCCTACGTGCAGATGGCGGCGAAGTATCTGCTGCCGGGCGTGCCCGCGGCGGCGCTGCTGATTGTGCTGCATGCGGGCAAACTGCGGCAGCCGCGCTGGCCTCTCACCCTGGCCCTGCTGGTGGCCTCGGGCTGGTTGTGCGGCGCCGCGATCGTGGTGGGCGATGCCACGCTGGCAGGTTCGCAGAGGGCGGCGGTGGAGCGGATGATCGCGCCACGCTTGCGGCGCGGCTTGAAGGTGTGGGCCGGAGGGCAGTGGGCGTTTCTGAGCTACGCGGAGGATGCGGGCGCGTGCGCGCTGGCGAATACGCCGCCGCTGCCGGAGCCGGGCGATTATCTCGTGATCAGCCGCCTGGATTACTACGGAATGCTGCGCAGGCTGCCGCTGCGGCTGGAATTGCTGAATGCGGAGAAGGACGAACGCTGCGGCGTGTTTGTGCTGAATCGCGGCTTGCACGCCGGCTTCTACTCGAATCACTTCGGATATCTGCCGTTTGCGGTGGGCTGCGGCGAAGTGAACGCATACGATCTCTACCGGGTGATGCCGTAACCCGAGAATGCCGCCGTAGTACGATGAAGCGGTTATGAAGTGGCGGATTGGCGCGTTATTGCTGTGGCTGTCCTGCGGCCTTTGGGCGCAGGAGGATCTGATCAAAGACGGCAACGCCGCCTACCTGAAGGGCGATTACGAGGCGGCTCGCGTCGCATTCACGGGCGCGTGGGAAGCGGTGCAGCAGACGCCGAAAGACACTCCGCTGCGCTACGACATTCTCAAACGCCTCACCAGTGTGCGCGCCGCGGCCGGGGAGTTTGCCGAAGCGGACGTGTGGCTGCAGATGGCAATCACGTGGCGCGAGCAGAATCTGGGCACGCGCGATCCCAAGATTGCCGACGATCTGTTGATCTCCGTGGGCCTGTATCGCGGTCTCAAGGATTTCGACCGGGCCCTCGCCATCCTGCAGCGCGTGCGCATCATGTACATCCAGGAGTATGGTCCAGCGAGCGTGCAGGTGGCCGATGCGTGGAGCCGCATCGCGCAGGTGGATGGCGAACTGAAAAAGGTGGAAGACGCCATCACGGCGTTGAACGCGGCGCTGAAGATCCGGCTGCAATTGGGCGGTCCGCTGGATCCGGCGATGATTTCCGACCTGGACCGGCTGGGCGAATACCAGATCGTGATGCGCGCCTACGATCAGGCGGAGGAGGCGTACCGGCACGTGCTGGTGATCCGCGAGACGCTCTATGGCAAGCGCCATGCGGATCTGATCAGCACGGTGGATGGTCTGGCGTATTCGCTTTTCGGGCAGAAGAAGTACGATGCGGCGGAACCGGTGTATCACCGGCTGATCGAGTTGTGGGAGGGGTCGGTGGGAAAGGACCACCCGATGGTGGCGGTGGCGCTGGATAAGATCGCGGTCTTCTATGCCGTGCAGAAGAAGTACGCGGAGGTGGGCGCGGCTCTGGCGCGCTCCACGGCGATTCGCGGGCGCTTCCTGGCCATGGGGCTTTCGCAGCAGGCGACGGAGGCGTTCGTGGAGGGAAAGAAGGATCAG
>CAIRBY010000139.1 GCA_903876865.1 uncultured Acidobacteriia bacterium | reverse complement strand
CCCTCGCCCGCGATGCGCGCCTCGAACGCCACTCCGGCCGCCTGCAGCGCCGCGTAGATCTGCAGCTGGCGGTCGAGCCCTTTCTTGGGCACGAGTCTCGCCACACAGAGCAGCCGCAACGGCGAACGCTCGGTACGCAGCGGTTTCAGCGGCGGCAGCGTGGTGAGGCTGCGGCGGATGACGTGGATCTTGTCCGCCGCCACGCCGCGCTCCCGCAGCGTCCGCCGGCCCATCTCGGTCGAGGTGTGGACGAACACGGCCGCCGCGAGCTTTTCGCGCAGCCACCAGTCGCCGCCGTGCCCGTAGATGTCGTAGGCATGCGCCCCGGCGCTGAAGCACTGGCCGTTGAGACGCCAGAGAAGCCAGGCCGCGGTCGCCGGCCCACCGCTCCAGGCGGCATGAATGTGCGCCGGCGGATTGCGCCGGAACTCACCGGCATACAGGCAGGCGAAACCGGCCCCGAGCATGTTCTCCCAGAAGTTGATCCACGAAGGCGCCCGCCGGGTGACGAGGCCGCCCATCAGTTCGCCGAATAGCCGGGGATGCCGGAGCGCTGTGAACGGAATCATCCAGAGCAGCGCGATGAGCTTCCATTTGGGGAAAAGCACCACCGGCTGCCCGTTGAAATCATTGCGGCCCCCCCAGAGCGAGTAGAGGCGCAACGGCACGCCCCGCGCCTGCATTCCCGTGATCTCCCGCTGCAGGAAGGTCTCCGTGGACTGGGGAAAGGTCGTGAACAGGTAGGCGATGGCGCGAGGATCGTCAGGCAAGATCGCACTAGCATGTCCCCCGCCGCCCCCGCCGCAATGCCGGAGGTGCCGGCCGAACCCGCGATCATGCTGGGGCCGGACCCTTTCCCTCTCCTCGAACTTGGGGCATCCCCGGGCCAATTGGCTCGACTTCAGGGGCATATTCGGGTGGGATGGGGGAAGATCAAAGCTGATCGGCTGCGAAAGATGATGGCGATTCCTCCCACGGTGAAGAATGAGGCTCTATGGCGCTCCCGCTGCCGCAAGATGAGAGTGCTCGCCCAGCAGATTGTCGCTGGAAAAGTCGATCCCGTCATCGGCGCACAACAGATGCAGGTCTATCAAGTTTGGCTGGAAATTAAGGCGGACGAAGATTTCCGTCTGTTCGCCACCGTTGCAGATGATGCGCACAATCTCACCGGCGCAGCGGAGATGGCTGAGCTAGCCGATTTTTATCGGGCGCAGGTCATCGAAAGTGCAGCGCGCTTAAACGAAAAATACCGGGGCTCGTGAATTAGCGCCGGACCAGCGGCATTGAAGTGGTGCCGGTGCGCGACCCAACCAAGATGGCGGTCCGGGCCAACCGGCCCGACTTTGGGGCGGATTCCGGCGGGATTGGCGGCATTCTGCTGGACCGCGGCAGGACGTTGTCGGGGGGGGGGCGGACAGCTTGCGATCGGGTTGCGAATCCGATGGCCGAGAGCAAGCCGCTTTACCCCAACCATGAAACCTGTCACGATGCCGCTCTAAGTCATGCTATGTGACATGAACGCCACCATTCCGGGTTGCCCACTCACAGATTAGGCCTCATCGGAAACATGCGAACGTGCCGATCCCTTCGCCCCTTGATATTTCCCGCCGCGGGCATTTGGGCTGAGGTGGTCCCCGTCCGTTGGACAGCGGATCGGGTAAAATATGTTAATATGGGAGGGGGTGCAGGGGGAGGGGCGAAGCCCAATGCTGTCCCACGAATCCGGGGTTACGATTTCATAACTTACGGGCGATAGGATGTTAGGGCGGTTTTGAGGGTGCTCACGATTTGAACACCGGAGGCGGTT
>CAIRBY010000138.1 GCA_903876865.1 uncultured Acidobacteriia bacterium | reverse complement strand
GTACGTACCTCAATTGCCGCTGGTCTGGTATCCTGGCATCCTGACTAGGAAAGATCTGTTATCACAGGAGACTTCTGGTTGAGCATTTGCTCGAAATCCGGGTCCACGCGCGGCGGAGGGATGGTTTTCCCCGTGCTGATGGAGTGCGACTCTCGCGGCCGTGTGCTTTGGATGAGCGATCGCGCCCGGTTGGCGCTGGGAAACCCGGAGTATCTGCCGCTGGCCGGCCAGTTGCAGTTCTGGCAGGTTTGGGAGTCCCCATCGAGCGTGCTGCTGGGGGTCTGGCTGGAAGCATCGGGATTTGACTTCAACGAGTTGCAGCCGATCGAGGGAAGTATGCTGCGGCAGTTCTTCCGCCTCGTGCGCAGCCAGCGCGCGCTTTCCGACCGGGCGCGGACCCGGCGCCGGCCAGGTGGGCGCAACGCGGTTCGCCAGGTGGAGCGGGAACGGCAGCGGTTGGGGCGCGAACTGCACACCGGTGTAGGGCAGATGCTGGCTGCCATCCGCCTGCAACTGGATGTGATCGAGCGGGAATTGCCGGCTCCCCCAAGGGCGGTCGGGCAGGCGCTGAACAGTATCTCGGTTCTTGCGGCGCAGACGCTGGAGCAGGTAAGGGGAATTTCCAAACGCCTGCATCCACCTGAATGGCAAAGGCTTACACTGGAATCGGCACTCCGGCAACTGTGGGAACTCTCGGGGATTGCGCAGCGCTTTCAGGGCGAATTGCAGGTTGATCCGCTACCCTGTGAGCCCGACCTGGAAGTCAAAACCCTCATCTATCGCGCTTTTCAGGAAGCGCTTTCCAACCTGGCCCGCTACTCGGGCGCATCGCGGGTCGACGCCACTCTCCGGCAATGGGGAGACACCCTGACGCTCTCGGTGCACGATGACGGGGTAGGGTTTCACGTAGGTAAAACCCTGGCCGCGCCGGCGAGCGTGTCCACGGGCATCGGTTTGCGCTCGATTCGTGAAGCGACTGAGGGCCTGGGTGGCAAATTTGAGATCAAAAGCGGCCCGGATGGAACTACACTGGAAGTTTCCGTGGCGCTCGCCCCGGCGGAATCTTAGGCTTTCCATCAGGAAGTTCCACCGGTAAGTTCGATTGGTAAGGAGTAGTATGCAGGAATTGGAAGGAACGACAGTCGTGCTGGCGGATGACCACGCCATCGTGCGGGAAGGCATCGCCGCCCTGTGCGCCTCTCATGGCATGACCGTACTGGGTCAGGTGTCGGACGGGGCACTGGCGGTGGATATGATCACGGAATTGAAGCCCGATTTCGCGATCCTCGACCTGCATATGCCGAATGTCACCGGGATCGAAGCCATACGGCGGTTGCGTCAGGCGGGCAACAACGTGAAGCTGATGATCCTCTCCATCAGCCGTGAAGAGGGCACGGTGATGGAAGCGCTGCGCGCGGGCGCGGACGCATATCTGCTGAAGGATGGACCCTCCCGCCATCTGCTGGATGCGATTGGGTTTGTGCGCGACGGAGGGGTCTATGTTTCGCCCATGCTGCGGGGCGCGGGGTTGTTCACCAAAACGGAACGTACGCGGCAGGAGGATCCGCTGGCTGCGCTGAGTCCTCGGGAAATGGAAGTGTTTTCTTATCTGGTCAATGGGTTACGGGCAAAGGACATTGCCGACCTGCTGGAGATCAGTCCCAAAACCGTGGATACGTACCGCGCCAGTTTAATGCGCAAGTTGAATGTGCACGATCTGGTGGGGCTGGTGAAATTCGCGATCGAGCGGAATCTGACGACTACTTCGCCGCAGCGGTGAGTTTCTTCGCCGTGGCGCTGATCGCCACGCACTCAGCTCGAACCTGGTGCTGCCGCGCCTGATACATTTCCAGCGAATCGATGAGTTCGTCTACGGCGGCACGGCGCTCGTAGAGGCGGGCGAGGGCGCGTTGCCGAATCTGATCGGTCAGATCGCAGGAATCGCTGCTGGGCGTCGAGGGCGGAAACGAAATCGCGGTTGCAGTGGCCATCAGATTTATCCTACCTACTTAGTGTTATTCCTCACCGAAAAACTAGGATACAGCCGACTCCCTCGGAAAATCAAGCTATAAGTGATCTCCGAGTAAAATTTATTTCAACCTCGGAGTTGACTCAGATTTTTATATCGTACTACGATTTATTTATGGCGGCGGAAACCGATCTCGGGAAGTGGGAGTACCAAAAACTGGCTGACTTGCGCTATCAGATCCGGCGATTCCTGCGTTTTAGTGAAGAGGCGGCCTGGGAAGAGCGTTTGGAAACGCAGCAACACCAATTTCTGCTGGCCATCCGGGCGCACGGCGGGGGAATAGCGCCGACGGTGGGCGAATTGGCCGAGCGGCTGCTGATCCGGCATCACAGCGCGGTCGGTTTGGCGGACCGGCTGGCGGAACGGGGCATGGTGCGGCGCTTGACGGGGGAGCGGGACCGGCGCTGCGTGCACGTGGAACTGACCGAAGCGGGCGAAGGGGTGCTGGCGCGGCTTGCCTGGCTGCACAGGGAGGAACTGCAGCAGTTTGGACCGCAGTTGGTGGAGGCGCTGCAGGCCACGATCCAGCGCACCGGGCCGGTGCCGCCATCGCCGGCCCGGTGTACGATTGAGAAACGTGCGTAGCCCGCAAGAAATTCGTCACCGGTTGCGGCAGGAGTTGGGCAATCTGGCGATGTACCTTTCGCCGCCGGGCCCAGTCAGCCACAGTTCCGAGCCTTCCCCGCTGCTGCCGGACGGGGCAGCGACTGCCTCCGCTCTACAGGGCACAGCCTACGCCGCGGAAGTGCAGCGGCTTGCCGACCTGATCCTGGCGCACCGGTTTCCAGTGCTGGGGGTGACGATCGAACCCGGGCCTGGCATCGATTGGCGGCGGGACTACCTGCATGGGATCTCCAGCGGAACCCCCTACTTCCGCCGTTCGCCCTATCTGGAGTTCGGGCGTGTGGGCGATCACAAGGTGGTCTGGGAACTGAACCGGCATCAGCACCTCACGCTGCTGGCGCAGGCGTACCATCTGACGGGGCGTGGGGTCTACCTGGACGAGGCGTTCCGGCAACTGGAAAGCTGGCTGGAGGCGAACCCGTTCCTGCGCGGGATCAACTGGGCGAGTGCGCTGGAGGTCGCGTTCCGGGCGATCTCGTGGTCCTGGCTCTGGCAGTTGGCCGGAAGCCCGATGCCGAAGGCATTGGCGGAGCGCTTTCTGACGGAGTTGTACCGCCATGGCCGGTTTCTGGAATTGAACCTTTCGGTCTACTTTTCACCAAACACACACCTGTTGGGCGAAGCAGTCGCGCTGCACGCGCTGGGGGTTCTGTTTCCGCAATTTCCGGGGGCGGCGGCTTGGGCGGCGAGCGGGGGCCGGGTGGTGGAAGAGGCGCTGGCGCGGCAGGTGCGCAGCGATGGCAGCCACTTCGAGCAATCGGCGTACTACCATGTGTACGCGCTGGACTTTTTCCTGATGCATCGTGTGTTGGCCAAGCCCGGTGCGCCGTATGATGCCCGCCTGGCGCAGATGGCGGAGTATCTGGACGCACTGCTGGGAACATCGGGAGTGCTGCCGCTGATAGGCGATGACGACGGCGGGCGGCTATTCCATCCCTACGGGGAGCGGGCGGAGTTTGGGCGGGCAACGATGGCGACCTGCGCGGCGCTACTGGGCCGGCCGGAGTGGCTGCGGGCGGAAGAAGACTTGGCGGTGCAGGCGGGGTGGTGGCTGGGAGAAGGCGCTCTGGGGCTGCGTCCCGCTCCGCGCCGGCTGCCGGGCTCGCGCCTTTTCAGGGATGCGGGGACGGCGGTGATGGCGGCGGGCGACGCGCACGTGGTGATCAAGGCCGGCGGGTTCGGCGAAGGCTCGGGCGGACACAGCCACTCCGACGTGTTGAGCGTGACCGCGAGTTTGGGGGAGCGTGAGATCCTGATCGACCTGGGCACGTTCACTTATATCGCGGACCCGGAGGAGCGCAACCGTTTTCGTGGGGCGGCGGCTCACAACACGGTGCGGATCGATGGACGGGACCAGGCGGTGCCGGCCGGTCCGTTCCGCTGGTTGGAGAAGCCGGAAGTGGAGATCGCGCACTGGAGCACGTCGCCGGAACGCGATGAGCTGGACGCGGAGTGCCGCTACGGGGGGTTCACGCACCGCCGCCGGGTGCTTTTGGTGAAGCCCTCCACCCTGGTGGTGCTGGACGAAGTGGATGGCCCGGCGGGCGCGCACGAAGTGGAACAGTGGTGGCATCACGCGAACGCCGAAGATGCGGCGCGATTCAGCTTCAGCGCTCCGGCGGTGGCGATGGCGAGTTGGCGCTCGCGGGCGTTGTGCAGTAAAGAAGCGGCTCCCGCGCTGGTGACGAGGGTGAATTGCGAATTGCCGGCCAGGCTCGCGATGATGCTGGATCTTTCCGAAGCCCCGGTTGCGGGTGTGCTGCAAGTGCGCGAAGAGGGTGACGGCATCCTGGTGGAGCGCTGTGACGGCAAGGGAGCAGTGGCCCGATTTGGGCCTTCCGCCGCGGCCGACTAGAGATTGCCGATCACGATGCGGTGGACTTTGAGCAGCAGGTCCACTTCCTGTCTGGGCAGGTCGAGCGAGGCGGCAATCTGTTCGGCGCCTTCTCCGCGGCGGGAAAGGCGCAGGGCATGGGAGCGTTTGCTCAGGTTGAGGCCAGAGCGCGGGAGCGCGGGAGAAAGTGCGACCGGCGGGTGGTTCTGCAGGTCATGAAGCTGCGCGGCGAGCGCCTCCACGGTCTGGCGCAGAGACTGGAGTTCCGGATCCTCCCCGGGCGCCTTCCTCTCCGGTGCGGATTTCATCTCGTTCCACAAGGCATGGGCTCGATAGAGGGTGAAGACACAGAGCCCGGTACCGGCAAGGATGAAGCCGCACAGCAGGCTCAAGGGAAGAATCAGCCAGCTCATCGAACACTCCTCAGGCGGTCCGGGCGGCTGATGATCTGCTGGATGCGTACGCCATAGTTGCCCTCCACGACGACGACCTCGCCGCGTGCGATTAGGCAGTGGTTCACGAGCACTTCCACGGGTTCATTGACGCCGCGGTTCAATTCCACGATGCTTCCGGTAGTCAATTTCAGTACGTCTTTCATGGCGATCTCGGTTTTGCCGAAGGAGATGCTCACAGGCAGTTCCACATCCAGCAGGAGGTCCATGGTGGGGGGGACGGTGCGCAGTTCCTGGCTCTCCGAGCCGGGATGGCTGCCCGCGCCGGCCGCCGCCTGTTCCCCGGCCGCGGCCGGATGAGAGATGAGGGCTACCAGTTTGGGACTGAGGCCAATCCACAGCGGCGCCAGCGCCGTCTCCCCGAAGGTGACCGAAACCGAGGCGCAGATCTCCGGTGCGGTTTCAGGGCCACGTTCCGAGCCTGCCTCACAGGTGACCTCGCGGCCCAGCACGCCGCCGACACCGCGCGCCAACATGGAGAGCGACTGGCCGAGGATCTCGAGCCAGGTGTTGCGGGCCTCGTTGCTTTCGACCGTTTCCAGCCCGGCCGCTTTGAGGGTCAAGGTGCCGGTGTATTCCCAGGTGGCCTGGGGAGTTCCGACCCAGGCGATCACACCCGGCAGGACTTGAAAGGGCTGCTCCCACCACAACAGCTCCGCATCCCCGGGCGCGGCGCCGCCAGGCTCCCAGCGCAGGATTGGCTTCTGGTCCGCCATGGACTCGACCACTTGGGCGAGACCGGCGGTCCACTGGTCCAAAAGGCCGCCGATCTCATCGGGCATTTCGGGGGCCTGCCTGCTGTTGCTCATCTGCCCGCCAATCCGCGCGTGACCGGCCACTGTTCGGCCAATTGACTGCGCAAGCGGAGGATGGCCTGGGATTTCAGTTGCGAAATGCGGGATTCATGCAGGTTGACGACGGCGGCGATCTCCCGCAAGGTCAGTTCCTCATGGAAGTAGAGACTCAATACGGTGCGCTCGATTTCCGGGATGCGGTCGATGCTGGAGGCCAGCAGACGTTCCAATTCTGCCCGTTCGAGCACCACTGAGGGTAGGTTTTCGCCGGTGTCGGGGAGATAGTGCAGCAGATCTTTGCCTTGGTCGCTGCCACCGTATTCGAGGCTGGCCACGTTGAGGCCGCGGATCTCCACCAGCCATCCGTGATACTCCTCCAGAGTGACGCCTAGTTCCTGGGCGATCTCCTCCTCGGTGGGAGAGCGCTTCAGGCGCTGCTCGGCAGAGGCGACGGCGGCCTCGATCTGTTTCGATTTGCGGCGTTTCTGGCGCGGCGCCCAATCCAGGCCGCGCAGGCTATCGAGAATGGCGCCGCGGATCTTGTACTCGGCGTAGGTCTTGAGTTTGACGTTGTGGCTGGCATCGAAGTTATCGATGGCGGAAATCAGGCCCAGAACGCCCGTGGAGATGAGGTCATCCAGGCTGATGCTCTCCGGTAGCCGCTCTTGAATGCGCCTGGCGATCAGACGCACTTGCGGGAGATGTTCGAGGATGAGACGTTCGCGCTCTTCTTCGTTCATCTCGCCTGACACCGTATAGCCATACATATGCATGCACCCATCGGAGGTTCCTCACTCAGGCGGCGGAAGACTTTGCCTGATTGCCGTGTCCCTTCCACACCAGATCCAGAACGCGCTCCCGGCTGGCCGCTTCCAGGTCCTCCGGAATCCGCTGCCCGGCGCAGAAGAACGAGAGCGGCTTAGCGGTGCGCGCGGCTTCACTGAAGATGGGGCCGTAGGACGTGGTCTCATCCAGGCGGGTAAACAACAGGCGATCCGGGCGGAGCACGGCGAAGGCATCCACCATGCGGGCGAGATCGGCCGGCTTCATGGAAGCGGAGAGCACGAGGTGGGTATCGATGTCACTGCGCGTGGAGAGAAACCGCGCGAGGTGATCCGCATCGGCCAGTTCGGCTGTGGCGAGTCCGGGTGTATCGATCAGGATCAGTTCCTTGCCGCGATTCTCTTCAATGGCCTGGGCCAGGGCTCCCACGGTTTCGAGCAGTTGAAAACCGACGCCGAGAATCGAGGCGTAGGAGCGCAACTGATCGGCGGCGGCGACGCGATGCGTATCCGCGGAGAGCAGCAGCACCGGCTTGCGGGCGCTGAGCCCGTAATTGACGGCGAGTTTCACCAGGGTGGTGGTCTTCCCCGATCCGGGAGGTCCCACCAGGGCCACGATGCGGGGTTGGGCGCCGGGGCGGCCGAGGCTGGCATCGGCCGTGAAGCGGCTTCGCAGTTCCTCGACTATGGCGCGCTGGAAAGCAGCGCCATCCACGCGCGTCGGAACGCGGGAAGCGGGAACGCGGCTTCCGTTGACGCGGCTGCCTGCCGCCTGTACGATCTCCCGCGCCAGGTCCGGCGAAACCTCGGCGCTGGAGAGAGCGGCGTAGGCATCCGAGATGTCTTGGGAAACGCCAACCCATTGCGCCGGGGCGTAGGTGTTACGGCTGATGGCGCGGCGCATGCCTTCCAGCTCTTTCTTCAGTTCCGCCACCTCCAGCGAGACCCGGTCGCTGGAGGTGTTGAGCGGCGGCGGAGCATCGCCCGCCAGCAGCAGAGACGCCTCCTGCGGGGAATCGGAGGAGCCGGTGAGAGCAAACACCACTTCGTACTCGCCCAGATGGCGGGCCTCAATGGGCGTCTTCCGGCTGTTGACCAGCATGGCTTCGGCACCCATCTCCTGGCGTGCGGCAGCCATGGCGTCTTCCACACTGCGGGAATAGTAGGACTTGATCTTCATTTCGTTCTCCGGCCAGAACCTGCGCGGCAGCTATACGGGGAATCTATCGGCGGAACGAAGAAAAAACTGTAGGCGGCGACTACTGAATATTGCCGAGAGATTGCACGCGCAAGCCGGGCGGAACTTCGTTGTGGGCGAGGAAAAACAGGTTGGGCAGGGTGGGCTCGGTCAACTGGCGCAGGAAGTAACGGGCGCCGCTCGAGGTGATCGCCACCACGGGGGTCTCCGGGGACTGGATGCGCGCGGAGATGCGATTGAGGATCTCGCGGATGGGTTGTGGCGGCAGCGAGATGTGGCTGCTCTGCTCGCCATGTTCGACGGCCCCTTCCACGGCTTGTTCGATGGCCGGGTCCACGAACCAGGCGGGCAGGTCTCCGGCGCGGTTCACGTAAGGCTTGGCAATGGAGCGGCGAATCGATTGGCGCACGTATTCGGTGAGCAGCACCGGATTGCGCGTGGTGGCGCCGGCTTCGCCCAGGGCTTCGAGAATGGAAACGGCGTCACGGACGGAGACGCGCTCGCGCAGCAGGTTCTGCAACACGCGCTGCACGGTGGAGAGGGGCAGGAGCTTGGGCACGACGTCCTCGACCACTTTGGGATTTTCAATGGCGACGCGGTCCAGCAGGCGTTTCGTATCCTGGCGGGAGAGAAGTTCGTGGGCGTAACGGCGGATCAGTTCGGAGAGGTGGGTGCCGAGCACGCTCACGTTATCCACCACGGTGTAGCCGGATTTGCGGGCGCGTTCAGAGATGCTGGCAGGAATCCAGAGGGCGTTCATGCCGAAGGCGGGATCGCGCGTGGCTTGCCCCTCGATCGGGCTGGAGGCGGCGCCGGTAGGGATGGCCAACTCGCAGCCCTGGGGGAGTTCATAGCGGGAGATCTCCACGCCCTTCAGGGAAATGAGGTACTCGCGGCTGCGCAGGGAGAGGTTATCGGTGACGCGCACGGGTGGGAGCAGGTAGCCGAGGTCGCTCGCCATCTGGCGGCGGATGGCGGAGATGCGCCGCAGCAGAGCCGATTCCTGCCCGCCTTCGACGAGCCCGATCAGCCCGAGGCCCACCTCAATGGCCAGCGGCTCCACGCGCAACAGGCCTTCCACATTGTCCTTGCTCTCGCCCTTGGCGGACGCGGCGGATTTACCGGCCTCGGCTTCGGGGGCAGCGGCGAGTAGGACCTCTTTCTTGCGCATCTGCCAGCCGGCGGCGCCGGCGCCGAAGCCGAGTACCAGAAAGGGCAGCACGGGCATGCCGGGCAGGGCGGCGAGCGCGATGAGGACTCCACCGGCGAGCATGATGGGTTGGGAGTTGCCGAGAATCTGGCGGTGGAATTCGGCCCCAAGGCGGGCTTCGCTGCTGGCGCGGGTGACGATCAGGCCGCCGGCGATGGAGATCATGAGCGCGGGGATTACAGTCACCAGGCCATCGCCGATGGTGAGGACGGTGTAGGTCTCCAGCGCCTTGCGAAACTCCATGCCGTGCTGGAGTACGCCGATGAGGAAGCCGGCGATGATGTTGATGGCGGTGATGAGGATGCTGGCCACGGCATCGCGCTGGGTGAAGCGGGAGGCGCCGTCCATGGCGCCGTAGAACTCGGCTTCGGTGGCGAGGGCCTTGCGGCGGCGCTTGGCCTCGGCTTCATCGATCAGACCTCCGTTGAGATCGCTGTCGATGGACATCTGCTTGCCCGGCAGAGCGTCCAGGGTGAAGCGCGCGGTGACTTCGCTGATGCGCACGGCGCCATGGTTGATGACCACGTATTGGATGGCGATGAGCACGAGGAAGATTACGGCCCCGATCACATAGTTGCCACCCACGACGAAGCTGCCGAAGGCGCCGATCACTTCTCCGGCGGCGGCGGTGCCGGTGTTGCCATTGAGCAGGATGAGCCGCGAACTGGAGATGTTGAGGGCCAGGCGGAAGAGGGTGAGCAGTAGCAGGGTGGTGGGGAAGGAGGTGAACTCGACCGGACGGATGAGATAGAGCGAGACCATCAGCACGGTGACCGAGACCAGAATATCGGTGACGATCAGCAGGTCGAGGATGAAGCCGGGTAGCGGCGTGATGAGGGCGACGACGATGGCCAGGACGGCCAGCGGCACGACGAGTTCGCCCAGCAGCTTGAGGGGCAGGCTCTGGATCCAGACGGGGAGCCCGCCGGGCACGGCGGGTACGGAGATGGTTTTGGAGGGCGTCATGCTAGCCGGGCTTCCTTCCGTTCATGAGTTTGAAGATGTAGGCGAGAATTTCGGCTACGGCGCGGTAGAGGTGCGGCGGAATCTCTTGCCCGACTTCGACGGATTTGTAGAGAGCCTGCGCCAGAGGCGGGTTCTCGATGATTGGCACCTGGTGCTCGAGCGCCTTCTGGCGGATGCGCAGGGCGAGGAAATTCATGCCCTTGGCGACGACCAGCGGCGCCGCCATGTCGTCCATGTTGTAGCGTATGGCGACGGCGTAATGAGTGGGGTTGACGACGACGGCGGTCGCCGTGGGCACCTCCTTCATCATCTGCTTGCGGGCGCGGTCGCGCTGCAGGCGGCGGATGCGCGCCTTCATCTGCGGGTTGCCGTCTACGTCCTTGGATTCGTCCTTGATATCCTGCTTGCTCATCTTCAGGTCGGACTTGTGGCGGCGCAATTGGCGAAAGAGATCGACGCACCCGAAGACGAGGAAGACGCCCGCCGCCTTCCAGAAGAGCTCCATCAGGGCGCTGCCGATGAGGACGAAGCCCGCGTCCACACTCTGCATGGGAAGGGCCATGAAGGCGTCCAGTTTCTCGCTTGCCACTACCCAAACGGCCCAGATAAAGAGCGGGAGCATGAGGACTGCCTGCAGCAGGGCGGGCAGATTCTGGCGGGGCAGATCCTGCAGGCGGGTGAGCGGATTGAAGCGGGCCGGGTCCGGCATCAGTTTCTTGAAGCTGATGCCGAACTGGGTAGTGGCAAGGCGGAAGGCTACGGTGGCCAGGGCCACGGCCGATCCGGCGAGGACCAGCGGCAGCAGGTTCTGCCAGAAGAGCTGCCAGGCGACGTGGGTCAGGTCCTCGGGGTGGAGTTCGGGTGCGAAGGCGAGGTGGATGAGGGAGCGTGCGGTCTGGCGGAAGCGGGCAAACCAGGCGGCTCCGCCGGAGCCGAGCAGCCCGAGGAAGACCATGAACTGGAGGGCGGAGACGAACTCCTTGGCGGCGGGAAACTGGCCTTCCTTGCGGGCTTTCTCCAGGCGCCGCTGGGTAGGTTGCTCGGTTTGGCTGCTCTTGTCCGCCATGGAGCGTCATAGTCCCAGGGTCCGGTAGACGGCAATCCAGGCCTGCCCGCCGATCTCCCGCAGGATGCGCGGATAGAGGGAGGCGAGCCAGCTCATCAGGATCAGGGTGGTGAGCATTTTGGCGGGGAAGGCGAGCGAGATCAGCTGGAGTTGGGCGTTGATGCGGCCGAGAAGCGCGAGCGCGACATCCACCATGACGAGCAGGGCGACTACCGGCAAGGCCAGGCGCACGCCCACGGAAAAGAGGGTGGCACCGAGGTGGATCAGCGGTTCGGCGGACGCGCGGCCGAGCGTGTAGACGCCGGGCGGGACTCTTTCCAGGCTGAGAGCGAAGAGGCGGAGCACGTCGCGGTCCATGCCGAGGGCGAAGAAGAGCATGCCGCTGATGAGCTGGGCGAAGACCAGCAGGATGCCGGAATCGGCCTGGGTATTGGGATCGATGGTGGAGGCATAGCCGTATCCCGCCTGCAGGCCGAGCACCTGCGCGGCGAGGGATAGGGTCTCCAGCACCATGGCGACACAGACGCCGATGGCGAGGCCGACAGCGGCTTCCGAGAAGGCCCATCCGGCGAGCGCGGCGACCGACGCCTGGCCGGGTTGAATGAGCGGCCAGCGGCTATACAGGGCGAGGGTGACGGCGAATGAGAAGGCCGCGCGCGCAGCCTCGGGTGTGCCGTTGATGCCGGGGATGGGGACGAACACCAGCGCGCCCGAGACCCGTGCCAGCACCAGCAGGAAGGCGTAGAGGGTGGAGGCGGAGAGGGTCAGCGGCGGCATGTGGGCTCCGGCCTAACGCGCATAGCGGCTGAGGTCGCCGAAGAGATAGATGGTGTAGTTCATGGTGCGCTGGAGCATCCACGGCAGCAGGAAGAGCAGGCCGGCGAGGAAGGCGACGAGGCGCGGAATGGTGCTGAAGGCGTTGTCCTGCATGGAGGTCGCAATCTGCACCAGGCTGATGACGATGCCGGCGATGAAGCCGATCACCAGCAGCGGCGCGGCCAGCCAGAAGGCAGCCAGCAGGGTCTGGCGGACGAGTTGGACGACGGTTTCGGGAGTCATGAATAGAAGCTCTTCATTAGCGAACCGATCACCAGATTCCAGCCATCGACGAGGACGAAGAGCAGGATCTTGAAGGGCGCGGAGATCATCACGGGCGGCAACTGCATCATGCCGATCGAGAGGGTGACGGAAGCCACCACCAGATCGATGATCAGGAACGGCAGAAAGAGGACGGCTCCGATCTGGAAGCCGGTCTTGAGTTCGGAGAGGATGTACGCGGGAATCAGGATCTTCATTT
>CAIRBY010000137.1 GCA_903876865.1 uncultured Acidobacteriia bacterium | reverse complement strand
GCAACTCCCAGTTCGGACGCCGCGCGCGAAACTGGCTGGCGCCGCTGCGATCGTTGCCACGAAGAGCGCCTCCTGGGCGATCGTTGCCACGAAGATCGCCTCCTGGGCGATCGTTGCCACGACGGTCGCCTCCTGGGCGATCGTTGCCGCCCCACTCGAAGGAATCGGCCATTTCGACTGCGCCGCGGCCGGTGCCCATCACGTGGTGGGAGAAGACAAACTTGTAGCGGGCGCGGCTGCCTTCGAGCGTCTGTTTCAGCCACGCGTACTGCGCGTCGCCCAGCGTGACCGCCCACAGATCGCGATTGCGCCGCGGACCATCCCCCGCTCCGCCGCGCCCGCCCGGGTCCGCATCCACCTGCACCGGCGAGTGCCAGTAGGGGTCGATCACCACAAAGAGCGCATCGCCCCACGTCCACGCGTAGTAGTCGCGCAACAGGCCGATGTGCTCCACACGCTCCGTGTCGCCGGTATAGAAGGCATCGGGCGCCGGCAGCGGGAAGAACGCCGCGCGCGCTTTGCCGGCGAATACCGCGGCGTTGTTCGGCGTGCCGTCCAGCAGGAAGCGCGCCGCCTCTTCGTGATTGCCGTTCGCCAGAAACAGCGGGATGGACGCGGCTATGCGGCCCAGGAAGGCGCGCTGCCGGGCGTAGACCTGATTCACACTGCTCTGTGACAGCGTAGCGCGCGCGATTAGTTGCTCGATGCTGAAATCATCGCCGAGCATCACGTAGAAATCGGGCCGCTCTTCGCGCACGCGCTCCAGCGTGTGGATATAGAGGCTGGGATCGAACATCTTGCCGGGACGCTCAGGATGCGAATCGCCCTGCACGCCGAAGGTGAAGGTGCTGCCGGCGGCGCGCTGTGTTTCAAAGCTCTGTTCGCCCAAGGCCTCGAACGGCGATTGCCCCGGCTGCCGGTGACGCAGGCGGTAGTAGTAGCGCGTGTTCGGCTGGAGCGGCGCTATCGCAATCTCAAGCGGCTCGCCGGCAGCGGCCTTTCCAGTGGCGGATTTCGCAGGGTACTGACCTGCCGTTGCGCCGTACTCGACGAACGCTTCGAGCGCGTTGGGCGCCACCACACTCAACACGATGGAGCGGTCCGTGGGCCGGCCGAGCACCAGCGTCATCGCCACATCCGGCGGAGCCTGATTGCGGCGCCCGCCCTGCCCGGCCAGCGATGCGCCCGCAATCACTCCCAGTACGCATATCGTGACGATGCGCCTTCGCTCCATGCTCACTTGCCTCCGCCGCCAGCGGCCGGCCGCAACCGGTAGTGGTCGGCCACCTCCGCATTCTCACCGGCGAGGCGCGACTTCACATAGTCCACCGCCGCACCGCCAGGAGAAATCGAAACCCGCACATGCCCGGAACTGCCCAGCAGCGTGCCGGACGCGTATCCATACTCCGACGCGCTAGCGGTGGATTCGCCGCGCGCATGGCCAGGCTGCGGGACTTCCTGATAGACCACGCCATCGCGCTCCTGCCGCACGTAGAGATGGTCGTGACCATGAAAGACGGCGGAGACATGCTGCGCCGCCAGCAGATCGTGAACCGGCATGGACCATCCGGCGCGATGGGCCGCGAAACCGGGGGTACGATCCACATTCAGGCCGCCCCATTCGAAGAATGCCGAGGCCTCCGCGCCTCCGCGCGCTTCCCTGCCGCTGCCGCCCACCAGATGGTGGATGAAAACGAACTTGAAGGGCGCGCGCGAGGCGGAAAGCGTGGCTCGCAGCCAGTCGTACTGTTCGCGGCCCAGCGTCCAGTTCCAGCCATCGCCGGCGCTGCGCGGCTTCTCGCGAGTCGCAGTGAAGGGGTCGAGCACCACGAACAGCGCGTCGCCCCAGGTCCACGCATAGTAGTTGCGATCCGCCCGCACCGGGGGAAAGAACTTGCGTCGCATCGCGGAGGCCCACTCAGTCATGCCCGTTTCGCGCGTGCGCCAACCGGCTTCGCCATCGTGATTGCCCAGCGCGAGGAATACGGGAGTCCCGGCCAATCCCAGGTAATAGCGTTGCGCCAGATACTGCGGGGCGGAGTCGCGATAGGCGGGATACTTCTCGGTCATGAACGTGTCGCCGAGATCGATTAGAAAATCCGGGCGATCCGCCGCAATATTGGCAAGCGTGTTGGCGTAGACACGTCCATCGGTGTTGCCATCGAGGTGCGAATCCGCCTGCACCGCGAACGTGAACGCGGAGCCCGGGCCGCGCATGGTGTGGAAACTGCCCGTAACGCCGTTGACCGTGTAGGTGTACTCGCGATCGGCTGCGAGCGCGCCAAGTTCAAGCTCGAACGGCACTCCCGCCACCAGTGCGAGCGGCCGGGCCGCGCCTCCGGGCGAGTGGCGGAACATGGCCGCAGTATCCTTCGCCGCGAGCACACTGAGCGTGATCGAGTTCGCCGTGGGACGCGCCAGTATCACGTCGATTGCATGCGCCGGAACTTCGGTCCGAAAGTCCGCCGGAGGCCCGCCTCCCTGTCTGCCCTGCCGCCCCTGTGCGAACACGAATACGGCGAGCGCGAACAGCAGTAACGGCAGCGCGCGCCTCACGGCTGCGGCGCCTCGGGCGCGCCACCGCGTCCACGCCCGGGACCACGCCCAGGGCCACGCCCAGGGCCGCCACGCCCCCGTCCGCGTGCACTGCGAGTGTAGGTCTCGCTCTGCGTATTACCACTGCCATCGATGTAATCGAAGGCGTAGCGGCCATCCGCCTGAATCGTGTAGTGAATCTTGCGCGTCTCGCCGCGGATGGTGTAAGTCAGCGTGTAGCTGTTGCCCGGCAGCTTCTCGAAGCCGGTGATGGCGGCTCCGCGCAACGGCTCGCCGGACGGACGCACGGGTTCAGCGCGCGGTTGCGGGTCCACCTGCCCCTCGAGTTCGACCACCTCGCCGTGGAAGCCACCATTCAAATAGGGGTAGGCCTTGGTGGCGTGGTAATGGTAGACGCTGTCCTTCGCGGAGTGGCCGTTGAAGACATCGAGTTTGGTAGCAGCGGATCCATCAGGCTCGGTCAGGCCATAGATCGCGTAGCCATCCAGCGCGTAAGCCACGGGCGTGGACGCGCCCAGCAGTTTCTGCAAGTGCAGAGGCGCCAGATGGTAGTGGTAGTCGTCAGCGCGGCCGCCGTGGCCGCCGAACTCATCGAGTTCACCCGCGAGAAACGTATCGGTGACGCCATCGTTCTTGATCGGATTGAAGATGGGCACGCCATTCGCCGCAATGGCGATGGCGCCGCGGAAGAAGTGCTCCTTGGCCGAGAGCGGCGCGGCGGCGGGCTGCGGGAAGAGCGGGAAGCGCCACGCATTTTCGCCGCGATACGGCTGCGGCAGAGGCACCTGCTGCTGCCAGGCGGTGATGCCCACCATCATGCTATGCTCCGGCATGCCCTCGGATTCCACGTAAAAGAAGCGGGCGTCGTGGCGCGTGCTCACCAGCGGCGCAAAAGGCCGGAAGGAAGCGTCCACGCGCGCGGCAACCGCATCCGGCGAGGGGGCGGACTGAGCAAAGACGGAGGGCGCAAGACCGGTGGGGATCAGCCGGTCCACCATCCAGAACGAACCCAATATCGCGATTGCGAACGAACCCGCCGCGGTCACGCGCAATGCCACCGCGGGCCGGGATCGGGCCAGCCACAGTAACGCCGGGAACAGCGCGAGCACAATCGCGCCCTGCGCCAATTCCACACCCACGTTGAAGGGCAGCAGCGAGAGTCCTAACGCCGACACGGTGTGGGCGAGGCCTAGTTCGCGCAGCGGCCCGGCGATGCCGAAGCCATGCACCAGACCGAAGCCGAACGCATAGTAAGGACGGCGGCGCACACCGCCGCGGCGGCCGAGATTTTCGAACGCGATCACGACAATCGAGAGCGCGATCAGCGGCTCGATCACGCGCGGCGATGGCGTCCACATTCCCATCGCAGCCAGCGCCAAGGTGAGCGAGTGAGCTAGCGTGAACGCGGTCACGGTGAGCAGCAGCGACCCAAGCGACCCACCCAAGAGCAGCAGTCCGGCCACGAAGGCGATGTGATCCGGACCTTCAAGGATGTGGCCCGCGCCCATGCGCACGAAACGTCCAAAGGTAGCGAGCGGGCCCGGTTGTTCGAGTTGCGGAACTGTGGGCAACGCGCCCAGCCATACGTCTGCCGTTGCACTGCGCACCAGACAGCGTGCAGCCGGTTCTTCGGGGAACAGCGATTCCGTCACCACCAGACCCACCGCAGCGGCTGGAACCGCGGCTCGCCACGATACCAGGTCGGTTGCCGCGTCCACCCTCACCGTGGATTCGCCCGGTGCAATCACCGCGCCTCCCGCTTGCAGCCGCAATCGCCGCCGCACCGCCATATCGATCTCTACCGCGGTCAGCGCGCGATTCCGCGACTGCTCCGCCCGGGCCAGGTGGCTCAAAGACGTGCGCACGGAAACGGAAGCGCCGGACGCATCGCCGAGGATCTCTACTGTGGAGAGCAGCAGATCGTGCCCACCAACTTCCACCGGCCACAGCAGTGCGATCAGCGGCAGCAGATACCGAAAGGTGCGTCTCATGGGCTAAGAAAATCCTCCTCAGTGTTGCACGGTCAGCATTACGCCAGCTTGCGTGGAGAGTCCGTTGTAGGTAGCGGTGATGGGCTGGTCGCCGTCCGGCGTATTGGACGGCACCACCACGTTGAACTGATACTCACCGGGAAACACCAGGCCCGCGAACTGCACAGCCGCCGCGATGCCGCCGATCGTGATCACGGGCAGCGGCGGGAGATTTCCGCTCTGCGTGGAGGCTCCGGCCACCACCGGGACTGAGCTGTTCCCAAAGCCGTTGCCGTACAACACCACCGTCTCCCCCGGTTTCGCCGGAGTCGTGGCGCCAGGGTACAGCGCCGAAGGCCCGATCAGGCTGCCGTTCGCGTGGGTCGCGGCGGCATAGGATCCGCCATAGACGAAGAAGGCCGGCGATGCGGTCTGTCCCTGCACATTGAATACAGCGCTCGCTGCACTTTTGACTGTGACTCGCACGGCCGCCGTGCCGGAGATCGCTTCCGGTGGCGTGAGGATGTTCACCTGCGTAGGGCTGATGTAGGAAACGTACGCTGCCTTGCCGTTCACGCTCACGCTCACGCCATCGAGTTGCGTGGGCATCTGCCCGTTCACGAAGTCCGAGGTCTTCCAACTGCGCGAACTGCCGGCCGGGGCCAGATTCGCGCCCTTGATCTCCACCCAACTGTTG
>CAIRBY010000136.1 GCA_903876865.1 uncultured Acidobacteriia bacterium | reverse complement strand
TGCTGTTGTTGCTGCTGGGGCTGCTGCCGCTGCTGTGGTTGGGTCTGCTGCTGGGCAGGTTGCTGGCGCTGCTGTTGTTGCTGTTGTTGCTGCTGAGGCTGTTGCCGCTGCTGCGGTTGGGCCTGCTGCTGGGCAGGTTGCTGGCGCTGTTCTTGTTGCTGTTGCGGCTGCGTTTGCTGGCGCTGCTGCTGGGCAGGCTGGGAACGTTGTTCCGGCTTCCCCTGCTGGCCTTCTTTTCGATCCTGCTGCGCAAGCACATTTACCGCGCTACCGATGAGCAGACAGACGGCAGCGGCAGTTGTCATTCCGAAGTGTTTCATAGTTACCCTTCTATTTCCCTGTCTCGGGATTAACACACTCGACCACTGGTGGGACCGGAGTTACGAGGGGTTCCACCATAACCGTGGGTGCTCTCTCGGTGGGCCGGTCGGTGGTGCCAAAATCGGCGGCTGATTCCGCGGCGGAAGAGATGTGGCGCGCGCCCGTATCCTTGAGAGTCTTCCGGGCACGTCCGCACCACTCCGGCGTATCGCAATGAACTGAGAGGAGGATGCCCCCATGCCGGATTCTGCCCGCGAAGCGTTTGGCGACGTATTCCGTGCGGAACATACCGGCGAGTGCGCCGAGGATCCAACCGAGCGCTCCGCCGGCGCCGCCGCCGGCTAGTGCCGCGAGCGGCGCTCCCGCCGCGACCAGCACACCCATCCCGGTCACGTGCAGAGCCTCCGTGGCAATGCACCAGGCAAGCGCGGAACCAGCCAGAGCTCCCACAACCGCCCCCAGTGCCGCACCCGATAGCGCTTTCGTGTGTGACTCGTGAGCGAAGTCCTTGGAACCTGAATTGTCAGACGAGAGCACGGAAATATCCGTCAAACGGTAGCCCGCTTTGCAGAGGACGCTCACGGCGTCCGCAACAGTGGTGCGGTCCGGATAGATGCCCAGGACCGATGTATTGCTCCCCATTTCCCGTTCCTCCTTGTTGGAACTTTGCATTTCACTTAGTGCACGCCGGGGGCCACCTCGGAAGCACCACCCAGACAGCGTTGTGGCCACCACCCGCGGCAAATGGAGGCTCGCGTGCCTTAGCTGGATTGCGCCGCTAAATTATACGGCGCCGGAGTACACAATGAATTGGGATCAAATCGAAGGTAAGTGGAAGCAGTTCATGGGCGCGGGGCGCGAGCGCTGGGGTAAGTTCACGGACAATGACTGGGAAACCATCGCCGGCAAGAAGGACCAGTTAGTCGGCAGAATCCAGGAGCGCTATGGCGTAGCCAAGGCGGAAGCCGAGTTACAGGCCGATCAGTGGCTGCTGGCTCAAACGGAAGTAAAAAAGGATACACACAGCGCCGCGCACCGGTAGCGGCACTTCCTGCATGGATCGGTGGCAGCTACTGCATAAGAAGCCGCCGGTCCACCGGGAGCGGTGGATTCCAAAGCCTTTCCGCGTTGGTGCCCCACCTGCTTATAGAGGCTGTGAGTTTACAACGGAGACTTATGAAAACCTTTTCAAAACAAATTCGGACCCTTGCGTTTGCAGGACTCGCTGCCGGCCTCAGCTTTACGCTGCTGCCCAACCTTCACGCTGATGATTGGAACAAGAAGACCATATTGACGATCAACGAGCCGCTGGAAGTTCCTTCCTGCTGCACGCCCGATCACACTGTAGTCCTGGAACCTGGCGAGTACGTCATGGTGCTGGTCGATTCCCTCTCCGACCGCCATATCGTTCGCATTTTTGACAAAGACCAGAAGAACGTCATGACGACGATCCTGGCAATCCCGAATTACCGGTTGACACCGACCGGCAATACAACCCTGGAGTATTGGGAAGTGCCCGCCGGACAGCCCAGAGCGCTGCGCGCTTGGTTCTACCCGGGCGACAACTTCGGACAGGAGTTCGCGTACCCGAAACAGAAAGCGGTAGTGATTGCCGCCCGTGTGAAGATGGCCGTACCCATGATCGAAGTAGAGACTGTGGCCGCGGACGATCTGAAGACTGTTCCGCTGGTAGCCGTGGACGAAAGCGGTCTCACCTCCAAGTTGGTCGTAGTCGCGCCTGCACCGGTATACGTGGCAGCGCAGCCCGCGCCCGAACCCGTAGTAGTAGTGGCTCCGGTGGTTACCATGGAACCGGTGGCACAGGAACTTCCCCACACCGCCAGCGTGATGCCGCTGCTCGGCTTGGCCGGACTGATTTCGCTCGCACTATTTGCCGCTCTTGGATTCAAATCCCGGCGCGCCTGTAAAGTCTAGTTCCTGCGATCGGAGACCCATCCGTGGTCCTTTGTGCGGGCCACGGGGCGGAAGGAGTAAAGGTGCTCAGAGACATTCTCATTCTCGGCTTGGCGGTGACGGCGCAGGCACTCCTGACACAGGCGCCTCCCGTTCCGCCGTCCGAGCGGCCGTTCCAACTCAGCACCACGGCTGAACTCGTGCTTCTCGATGTCAGCGTCGAAACCGCGGAGGGCGAGCACGTCTGGAACCTCAAGAAGGAAGACTTCAAGGTTTACGAAGACGGCAAACTGCAACACATCACGCACTTCGCCAGCGACGATGTGCCGGTCACGGTGGGGCTGGTAATCGACACCAGCGGCAGCATGCGCCCCAAGTACGACCACATGGTCACGGCGGCGATGGCGTTCATCAAAGCCAGCAATCGTGCCGACGAAGTCTTTGTCGTGAATTTTGGCGACGGGGTCACGCACGGACTTCCCGACAACCTTCCCTTCTCTTCCGATTTGGCACAGCTTAGGGCGGCTCTCGCCACGGGAAGGCCGGCCGGCCGCACGGCGCTCCACGACGCGATGGTCTACTCCCTGACGCACCTGCAGAAGGGCAAATGCGAGCGGAAGGCATTGATGCTGGTGAGCGATGGCGGTGACAACAGCAGCACCCATCTCGAGGCGGAAGTCATGCGCATGGTTCGGGAATCCCGCGCGACCATCTACACGATTGGACTTTTTGACGCGGAGGATCACGACCGCAACCCCGGGTTGCTGCGCCGACTTGCTCAGATGAGCGGTGGTGAGGCGTTCCTGCCGGAAAGCCTGGAACAGGTCGGCAATATCTGTCAGCAAATCGCGAGCGACATTCGTACCCGGTACACCATCGGCTACGTTCCCGTTCGCTCCGGTGAACAAGGCGCGTCGCGCAAAATCCGCGTGACTGTCGCGACGCCGGGCGGGAAGAAACTGGCAGTGCACACGCGAACCTCTTATGACCTGCCGCCAAGCCATGCATTGCAGCCAAGCAGGAAAACTGGAGTATGACGCTTTATATCCATATCCGGCCGCTCGACTTGCGTACCATGGCTCGCTGGCTTTTCCTGACATTGGGGATCAGTTGCCTCGGGATCTACAGCGGCGTGTTTCTGCAACGGGAGTTTGATCAGGCGTATGCGAGCCGGCAGTTCGACCGGACCCTGTCAGACGAGGCCACCGCCGCTTTCGCGGTGCAGAAAGGAGGCGCTCCCTTCACGGCAGATGCCAGCGGCGGGCGGAAAACGGGGCGCCCATCCCCACTCCCGGCCACCAGTGCAATTATTGGCCGCATCTCGGTGCAGAAGTTGCACTTGTCGGCGATGGTCCGGGAGGGCGTGGCCCCCAGGACTCTGCGAGTGGCGGTGGGACATATCCCCTCGACAGCCTTGCCGGGCCATACAGGTAACGTTGGCCTGGCCGGCCATCGGGACACTTTCTTCCGTGGGCTCAAGGACTTGAAGACCAGCGACGAGATTCTCTTCGCCACGCTGGATGGTGAATTCCGCTACGTGGTGGAATCGCTGCGCATCGTCGATCCGGGCAATGTCGAAGTGCTCGCGGCATCGGCAGGGAACGTGCTTACGCTGGTTACCTGTTATCCGTTTTTTTATGTTGGCAACGCGCCCAAGCGGTATATTGTGACGGCGCGACAGGTGGCGGCCCCTTTAGCGCCGCCATTAATTATGGAATGATGATAACCGGTCGCTCTGTGCTGCGGCCGCGGGGAGAGTAGAGATTGCAACACCCTTCGATAATCCGCGCCGCGCGTATCCTGGTGATTGAAGACAACCGGTCGGATGTCTTTCTCCTGGAGCGCGCATTGAAACAACAGGGCTTCCTGTTTGAACTGGTTCACCTGCTGAGCGGAAGCGAGGCGCTAGCGTTTATCCGGGGGCAAGGCCCTTATGCGAATGCGGCCATTCCGAACCTGATTCTGGTAGACCTGAATCTCTATAAATTTACCGGCGAAGACATCCTGCGGGAGATTCGCGGTGCCGTGCGCTTCCAGGGCGTACCGGTGTGCGTATGGAGTTCTTCGCGGTCGCAACGGGATGAACTGGTGCTCAAGGAACTCGGCATCGCCCAGTTCATTCCCAAGCCCTCCGGACTGGACCAATTCATGGAGATCGGCAAAATCATCAAGGATCTGGTGTTGCCCCCTGCCACCGCCTGAACGCGCTACACTCAAGGCAACTGGCGCTCCACCGGCCAGTTGGCACTCCGAGTGCTGGGTAGATTCGGTTCGGGTGTTGGCGCCTAGCAATTGCGGCGCGAAAGAAAAGGTGGGATTTGGTAAAGAAGCCGGGAAGTAAACCGCTCCGCACTGTCGTTGTTCCGTCGCGTAAGCCCGGCCCAAAGGGTGCCCTACCCGAAACCGTTCTGCCCGATACCGTCCCGGCTGACACAGCCCTGCCTGCACCGTTGCCGGATGACCTCTATTCCGGCCCCCGCATCGTCGGGATCGGCGCCTCTTCTGGAGGTCTGGAGGCATTCACCGAATTACTGAGCAGTTTGCCGGACGATACCGGCATGGCCTTTGTGCTGATCCAGCACCTCGACCCGAGACAAGAGAGCCATTTGGCGGAGTTGCTGGCCAAACCCAGCAAAATGCCGGTCGTCGAAGTGGACGGTCCCACTCGCGTGAAGGCAAACCACGTTTACGTGATCAAGCCCCGCTATAACCTCACGATATCCGGCGGAGTACTGGAGTCACCTGCCCGTCCGGCGCGGGGCCGAAATATGTCGGCGGACCTGTTTTTCCAGGCCTTGGCGTTGGCGTACGGCAGGGATGCGATCGGCGTCGTGCTTTCGGGAACCGCTTCGGACGGGACTCTGGGACTGGAAGCGATTAAGGCCGCGGGAGGGGTTACCTTCGCGCAGGAGGCGAGGACGGCCAAGTTCGAAGGCATGCCACGCAGCGCCATCACCGCCGGTGTAGCGGATTTTGTTCTGCCCCCGGCCGTGATCGCACTCCATCTGGCCGCGATTGCGCACCATGCGACAATTCCCATGGAGTTGATGGAACTGACCGACGCGCCGGGGGATCCGGAACTGTCAAAGATTCTGCGCCTGGTCCGCACCACCACCGGCGTGGATTTCTCGCACTACAAGCACAGCACTTTGAAGCGGCGGATCAAGCGGCGGATGGCGGTTCGCGGATTTGACAATCCGCAGGACTACATCAACGATCTGGAGCAGAATCGCGATGAAGCGCGTGCTTTGTGTGAGACCTGCCTGATCACGGTGACATCGTTTTTCCGGGAGCCGGAGCACTTTGAAGAGTTGAAGAAGCTCGTATTTCCCGTACTGACTGAGAAAAGGAATCCCGAGAACCCGATCCGCATCTGGGTGCCGGGATGCGCCACCGGGGAAGAGGCATACTCGATTGCCATCGCCCTGATGGAGTTTCTGGACGAGCGGAAGCTAAGCATCCCCTTCGAGATCTTCGCCACGGATATTAGCGATACAGCTATCGCAAAGGCGCGCGCAGCGGTGTACAAAGACAGCGCCGTCGCCGATATTTCCGAGTCGCGGTTGGCGCGATTCTTCGTCCGTTCGGAGCGCGGCTATCAAATCGCAAAGAGTATAAGGGACGTGTGCGTGTTTGCCCGGCACAATGTAGCGCAGGACCCGCCGTTCTCCCGGCTCGATCTGATCAGCTGCTGTAACCTGCTGATCTACCTTGGCTTCAGCTTGCAGCGAAAGGTGTTGTCGATCCTGCATTATGCTCTCAAGCCGACCAGCTTTCTGATCATCGGTCAATCGGAGAGCATCGCGACACTTTCCGAATCTTTCGATCCAGTGGCCAACAGCCACCAGATCTACTCCATGCGCCGTGCCGCGGGAGCGCCGCCGCCGCGGGTCAATCGCAACCGTGGCGCGGACGAACTTCGCGAGATCCGGCAGCGGGCGGACGCTCGGCAGTCGGGCCCGGACATTCTCAAGGAAGCCGACAAGTTCGTACTGGCCGAATATGGTCCCGCGGGCGTTGTGGTCGATGACGACCTGAAGGTGGTTCAGTTTCGCGGGCGTACCGCTCCCTACCTGGAACTCGCTCCGGGCGAACCGACCAGCAGTCTGGTGAAACTCGCGCGCGAAGGCCTGATTGCCGGCGTGGGCAAGGCCATTCACCTGGCCAGACAAGGCAATGCCCCTGTCACCGAGAAGGGCTTCCGCGTCAAAAGCGACGGCCGGTTGACGGATGTAGCGATCATGGTGGCTCCCATCCGGAGCCCCTCAGCTCCGGAAGCGAAGTACTTCCTGGTGCTGTTCACGGATATCGAGGCGGACACGGCCAAAGCGCCCGGTGAAACGGCTATCGGTCCAGATGCACAATGCGACCGCGTACTGCGAGAACTGGTTGCCACTAAGGAATACCTGCAGTCTTTCGTCGAAGATAACGCCACGATCCAGGAAGAGCTTCGTGCCGCCAACGAAGAGGCGCAGGCGAGCAACGAGGAGTTGGAGACCGCCCAGGAAGAACTAGAATCCGCCAACGAAGAATTAAACACGCTCAACGATGAGCTGAAGATCAGCAACGAGGGCTACGGCAAGGTCAATCGCGATCTGGGAAATCTGCTGGAGAGCATCAGCATCCCGCTCGTGATGGTGGGCCGCGATCTGCGCATTCGCCGCTTTACGCGCGCCATCGAGCCGATGTTGAACCTGATCGCGGCCGATGTGGGACGCTCCGTCACCGATCTGCAACCACAGATCGAACTGCCGGATTTGCGCCGCCTGCTCACGGAGGTGATGGATGGCGGAGACAGGGAGCCCCGTTCGGTGCGCGATGCGTATGGACGCTGGTATTCGCTGCGAATTCTGCCGTCCGTGGGAACCGATGGCAAAACCGATGGCGCGGTGCTGATGTTGATGGATGTCGATGCCGCGAAACGGGGCCTGGATTTCGCCGAGGCGATTGTCGAAACGGTGCGCGAACCGCTGGTCGTCCTCAACCAGCATCTACAGGTAATTCAGGCCAACAAGAGTTTCTACGAAACCTTTCATGCGGTTCGGGACGAGACCGAACACCGGCTGATCTACGATCTGGGCAACGGGCAATGGAACATCCCTAAGTTGCGCGAGTTGCTGGAGAATATACTGCCCTCTCATTCCACGTTCCGCGATTTCGAAGTGACGCACGAATTCGAACACGTTGGACGGAAGGCGATGCTGCTGAATGCGGCCGAGATTTTCAATCCTAATGCGCAGGCGCGGACCATCCTGCTGGCAATCGAAGACACCACGGACCGGCGGCGGGAAAAGGAAGCGCTGCGCACCACGAACGCCGAATTGCAGGACTTCGCCTACGCCCTGACGCACGATTTACAGGAACCGCTCCGGATGGTGGTGAATTTTACGGAACTGCTGGGCCGCGAATACGCGGGGAAGCTCGGCGCGGAAGCGGATCAGTTCATCGCCTATTCGGTGGAAGGTGCGCTCCGGATCGAAGCGCTATTGAAAGCGTTGCTTTCCTTCTGGGAGGTGACGGGGCGGGAGCAGAACACCTTCAGCACGATTGACTGCGGTGCGGTGCTCGCCAAAACCCTTACGCACTTGCAGGAAACCGTCGCGAAGAGCGGCGCGGTGGTCACTCACGCCGCCCTGCCCACGCTGGTCGCCGAGGAAGTGATGCTGATGCAACTCTTCCAGAATCTGATTTCCAATGCGATCAAGTACCGGACCGACGAAGTGCCCAGGATCCACGTGTCGGCGGTGAAGGACGCGGAAGGCTGGACCTTCTCGGTGTGCGACAACGGAATCGGTATCGACCCGCAGGACGTGAAACGAGTGTTTGGCATGTTCAAACGCCTGCATGGGAGAGAGATTCCCGGCACCGGAATTGGCTTGGCCCTGTGCAAGAAAGTGGTGGAGCGCCAGCACGGCAGGATCTGGGTGGAGTCTGAAGTGGGGATGGGCGCGACGTTCAAATTCACCATTCCCACGAACAATCATCGCGTGGCATGAAGATGAACCTTCCCGAGACAGACCGCGTGACCGGCGAATCCGAGGACTTGCGCAGTGTGCTGGACGCGGAAACGGGCCGCGCCTCGGACCTGCAGCGCCAACTGGACGACGCCAACCGGGAGTTTGAAGAGTTTGTATCGACGCTGGCCCACGACGTGCGTGAACCGTTGCGCGAGATCACGGCTTTCAGTCAGTTGCTGGCCGAGACCAGCGCGGCCAGCCCCGACCCGGCCACAGCCGAATTCCTCGCGCACATCCGGCAGGGAGCGGCAAGGATCGAATCGCTCAGCGCCGCCGTAGTTGACTATTGGTCCGGCCCAGGCGAGAGCAAGCACTGCCGGGTGGACATGGAGGCCGTGCTTTCGCACGCGCTGCTGGTGAAGGCGAAGATATTGGCCGCCAGTAACGCCACCGTCACGCATGACCCCTTGCCCGCCGTGACCGGAGATTTCGAACTGCTGACCAAGGTCCTGCGCCACTTGATCCGGAACGCGCTGGAGTATTCCGAGTCGCCCACTCCGAGCGTGCATGTCTCCTGCGAGCGAGTCGATGCAACGTGGAGATTCTCGGTCGCCGATAACGGCCCGGGCATCGATGCCGCGTTTCACGAGCGCATCTTCGGAACCTTCAAGCGCCTGCACGGAAGAGAGCATCCCGGACACGGACTCGGCCTCGCCTTCTGCCGCAAGGCGATTGGCTGGCATGGCGGCCGGATCTGGGTGGAATCGATCTCCGATTCCGGGTCCACCTTCTATTTCACACTGCCCCCGGCGGCTTGAGCGCCAGCCGATCCCCACTCAGGTGCAACTCTTGCATCCAGGCGTCCCTCTCTCTCGTTGAGAACAGATGAAGCCGGGTTTGGCCCCCCTCGTGCTAGAGACGATGGGTGACCTGCAAGAGCGAGGGGAATGGCATGAGACCAGTAGACAGCGCGATAGCTGACTTTCAAGTAATTCTGGAGCAGAAAGCGATCGAACTGAGGCTGGCACTGCGGCAGCGCGACGATATTACGATCGAAAAGAGCGCGGACCAGATGGATGAGATCCAGTATGCGTCGCAACGCGAAATGGCATTGCGGACCGTGGACCGCGGATCCACCCTGCAACGGCAGGTAAAGGCCGCGCTGCAACGGATTCAGGACGGCAGCTTTGGCAGTTGCATCGATTGCGAATCGCCGATCAGCCCCAAGCGCCTCGTGGCGCTGCCTTGGGCGACGCGCTGCATCCGTTGCCAGGAAATCGCCGACCGCAATGGCGAGGAGCAGGCCGATGCCGAGAACGAGAGCATGGTCAATGCAGCTTAAGTCAGGCCGAAAGACAGAATCGCACGGTCGCACCATCGCGTTCCTTGGGGACTACCTGCCCCGCAAATGCGGCATTGCGACGTTTACGTCGGACCTGCTGGAAGCGGTGGCGTCGCGCTATTCCCAAAACCGCTGCTTTGCCGTGCCGGTCACCGACATCGAAGGCTGCTACAAGTACCCCGATGTCGTCCGTTTTGAAATTCAGGAGCAGAATCCGGCTTCCTACCGGCAGGCTGCCGACTTCCTGAACGCCAGCGGCGCGGATGTAGTTTCGCTGCAGCATGAGTTCGGCATCTTCGGCGGCCCGGCCGGCAGTCACCTTCTGCCGCTGCTCCGCGAATTGAAAGTGCCCGCAGTCACGACGCTGCACACCGTCTTACAGAAACCAAACTCCGACCAGGATCGAGTGATGCGCGAGTTGATTGCGCTCTCCACACGCCTGGTGGTGATGACGGAGCGAGGGCGCACCATCCTGCAGCGGGTCTACGCCGCGCCGGCGGATAAGATCGACATTATCCCGCACGGCATCCCCGATGTCCCGCTGGTGGCCCCGGATTGTTACAAGAACAAGTTCGGCGTGAGTGGCCGGAGAGTGCTACTCACGTTTGGGCTGCTCTCTCCCAACAAAGGGATTGAGCACGTGCTTCGGGCTCTCCCGCAAATTGTCGCGGAATTCCCCGACGTGGTTTATCTGGTGCTGGGCGCTACCCACCCGAACGAATTGCGGACGCGGGGCGAGAGCTACCGCGAGGGCTTGGAAGCGATCGTCGCCGAGCATCAACTGGAGAACCACGTCATCTTCCACAACCGCTTCGTGGAACTGCGGGAATTGACCGAGTTCATCAGGGCGGCGGACATCTATGTCACACCCTACCTCGGCGAAGAGCAGAGCACATCCGGAACCCTGGCCTACGCCTTTGGCGCGGGGAAGGCGGTGATCTCCACGCCCTACTGGCATGCGGCCGAACTGCTGAAGGACGATCGCGGAGTCCTGGTGCCATTCGGCGATCCCGGCGCGATCGCGCGCGAAACCAGCGGCCTGTTGCGCGACGAGGCCCGCCGCACCGCCATGAGCGACCGTGCCTACCAGTTGGGCCGCGCCATGATCTGGAGCAACACAGCCTTGCTCTATGCGCGCTCCTTCGAGTTGGCGCGCCGCAAGACGGCCGCTATGGTCTCTACCCGCGCGGAAGTGCGGCAACCCCTTCAGCAGCCCATCGAATCGCTCAAAATGAACCTGGATCATCTCTACCGCATGACCGATTCGGTTGGCATCTTTCAACACGGGACGTTTACCGCACCCAATCTGGCGGAGGGCTATTGCACGGACGACAATGCGCGCGCACTCATCTTCTCTGTCCTGCTGGAGATCGAGGCCGCGCAACCGCAACCGGCCAGAAGCTTTGTCTCCACCTACGCGGCGTTCCTGGAGTCCGCCTTCGTAGCGGATTCCGGACGCTTCCACAACTTCCGCAGCCTCAGCGGTGGCTGGCTCGATGAACACGGGTCGGAAGACTCCCACGGCCGGGCGATCTGGGCATTGGGCACAGCGGTGGGAAAGTCGCGCCCGGGCAGCTTGCAGTTGAGAGCGGGCCAACTCTTCGTGCGTGCACTACCCGCCGTCCTGCACTTCACTTCGCCACGCGCCTGGGCGTTCAGCCTGATCGGCATCGACGCGTATCTGAGTTGGGGCCAGGAGGAATGGAAGGCCCGCGAGATCCGCCGCGCTCTGACCCAACGGATGCTTGCCCTCTTCGACCAGGTGGCCGCGCCGGACTGGACCTGGTTTGAAGAGAGCCTGACCTATGACAACGCTAAACTGGCGGAGGCCCTGATCGTGACCGGACGCGCCACCGGGGAACGCGGCGTCGCCGAGCGTGGCTTGCAGGCGCTGCGCTGGCTGGTGAACGTACAGACCGCGCCAGCCGGCCATTTTCGGCCCGTCGGCAGCAATGGATTCTATCCGCGCAACGGCGTTTGCGCGCAATTCGACCAGCAACCGCTTGAGGCACAGGCCACCGTCTCCGCCTGCCTGGAAGCCTACCGCACCACGGCCGACCCGTGGTGGTGGCGAGAGGCGCGCCGCGCCTTCGACTGGTTCCTGGGACGAAACGACCTCGGCATTTCACTCTATTGCCCACAAAGCGGCGGCTGCCGCGATGGGCTACACCCGGACCGTGCCAATGAAAATCAGGGGGCGGAATCCACGCTGGCCTTCCTCCTGTCACGAGCCGAAATGCTGGGGGCGCAGACCGCTGCTGCTCCCGCGCGGCGCGCCGGCATGGCCACCTACAGTTCTACATGACCCCCATCGAAGTTACACGCAGTTCCATAGTCCTGGACCCGGACCGGACTCACGTTCTGGCCCGTCCTTTTCGATTGATGAACGACCAGCGCTCGGTGAAGATCTCCGCGCGCGTGATGGCGCTTCCCGAAAGCGAGGTCCACCGCCTCTTGCAGGAGGTCCGCGCCGAATTCGCTGACCGGCAGGCCAACCTCGACAGGTTTCTGCGGCGCCGGTTTGAGGACGTGTGTCCATTTCTGCTCCAGGGACAGACGCTGTCTGAAGAGCGTAAGCTCTTACTCGGCGGCTACTTCACGCATGAGTATTCACTCGAAGCTGCGGCCCTGTTCAACCCCTCCATAGTTCCTCATCCGGATCAGTCCGGGATACCGCCCGGCTTCCTTCGCTTCATTCTGAGCCTGCGTGCCACCGCCGAGGGACATGTCTCCTCGATTGCGTTTCGCAGCGGAGTCCTGGATGCAGGCAGCACGGTCACCATGGACGTGGCTTCCCGCTATAGCATCGAACCGACGCAGGTGCCCAATTCCACGTATGAAAAGGCGTTGTTCGAGCGCAAACTGGGGGAACTCCGGCTCATGGGCGACTTCAATCGCGAAGTGCTGCTGGGGTTGCCGAACGATTTCACCATCGACGAACTGCGCAGCAGTATCGCGCACGCTCAAAAGCAGTTGCCCGAGGCGGAGCAGGAGAGAGTAAAAAGCGTCGGCAAAGAAACGTTGATGCTCGCCCAGTCTAACTATGCAGTCGTGTTTCCGCCGGAATCGGAGATGTCGGAGCGGGTCTTATTCCCGGTCACACCGTCGCAGAGCAATGGCATCGAGGACGCGCGCTTCGCCGCTTTCCACGACGACGACGGCACCCTCACGTATTACGCGACCTACACCGCCTATGACGGAAGGATGATTCTGCCGCAGCTACTCGAGACCACCGACTTCCTGCATTTTCAGTTCATCACGCTGAACGGTCCGGCGGTAGAGAACAAAGGCATGGCCATGTTCCCGCGAAAACTCAATGGCCTCTATGCCATGTTGGGACGGCAGGATGCGGAGAACATCTACGTGATGTTCTCCGACCACTTGCATTTCTGGCATTCCATGCAACTCATTCTGGAGCCCAAGTTCCCGTGGGAATTCATCCAGTTGGGCAACTGCGGTTCTCCGATCGAGACCGATGCCGGCTGGCTGGTGATCAGCCACGGCGTGGGACCCATGCGGAAATATTGCATCGGTGCTTTTCTGCTGGATCGCGACGATCCCACCAAAGTGATCGGACGCCTGCCAGAGCCGCTATTGCAGCCCAGCGCACGCGAGCGTGACGGCTACGTGCCCAACGTGGTCTACTCATGCGGCAGCCTCGTGCACGGGGAGCAACTGGTGATCCCCTACGGGATTTCCGATTACGCCACGACCTTCGCAACCATGCCGCTGAAACAAGTGCTATCCGCAATGGAATAGCCCGCCAGGCAGCGGTTGGTGAGGAACTTCCTGCCTGCCCGCTGCCGGAACTGCACCGGCCGGGCGCCCATATTCCCGCGGCGGCATCCGGCCTTCCCCGCAACATCCTTTGCCTGCACTACGCTTCGAGGCCGCGCCGCCGATGGTGCTCACCGTGCTT
Organism: uncultured Acidobacteriia bacterium; assembly: GCA_903876865.1. Taxonomy (GTDB): domain Bacteria; phylum Acidobacteriota; class Terriglobia; order Bryobacterales; family Bryobacteraceae; genus Solibacter. The sequence continues at coordinate 2,594 of CAIRBY010000136.1, read as the reverse complement.
ATAAAGAGGGTGCCGCTCGTAAAGCGAGTGGTGGGAGAGGCATCAACATGAGACTTGCCATCGTAGCCGGGCTGGCCTTCACCACAACCTTGCTGGCGATGGATTCTGAACCTGCCGGGCGGCTCGGTGAGGCTGCTTCGGTATTTTCCGAAGTGATGGCCGCGCCGGACCAGGGGATTCCGCGGGAACTGCTCGAAAAGGCCCACTGCATCGTGATTGACCCAAGCCTCAAGACCGCCGGCTTCATCGTGGGCGGCAAGTTTGGCAAAGGCTATCTTTCCGGCCGCACCGCAGGCGGCCCCGGCTGGTCAGCACCCGCCAGCGTACGCATCGAGGGTGGCAGCGTGGGCTTCCAGATTGGTGGATCTTCCAGTGATTTGATCTTACTGGTGATGTCGCAGCGCGGAGCCGACAAACTGCTCGAGAGTAAATTCACTCTGGGGGCCGAGGGCACAGTAGCCGCCGGCCCGGTGGGGCGCACCGCGACTGCGCAGACAGAACTCCAGATGCGTGCCGAAATCCTCTCGTGGTCGCGCACACAGGGCACGTTCGCCGGAGTGGCGCTGGAAGGTGCCACCCTGCGCCAGGACCTCGATGACAATGCCGCGCTCTACGGCGAGAACCTCCAGAACCGCGAGATCGTCCAAAGCTCAAGAAGGGCGCCGGAATCCGCCGGCCGCTTGATGTCGATGTTGAACCGGTACTCTCCCCGCGAACAGTAGTTGAGTAACAAAGAACAGAAAAGGACAATATGAAAATCATCAGCATGTTTCTAGCAGGCTGCGGCCTCCTGGCTGCCCAGGCGACGCAGGCTCCCAATCCAATGCAACAGGCAGGCGGAACGCCGGTAAGGATGGCCGATGGATCGATGCCGATTTATCGTGTCACGGTCGTAGCCCGCACCACGAAGGCCATCAATTACAACCACCGTAGCGGTTCCACCAAGATTGATTTCCGCGGCACCGCGCTCCTCCCCGAAGCCCGAGGCGAGGCCAGTGTGGAGAGCAAGCAGGGCGTGATCCGAATCGACGCCCACATGGATAAACTCCAACCCGCCACTATGTTCGGCTCCGAGTATCTGACCTACGTACTGTGGGCGATTACTCCCGAAGGCCGCGCCACGAACGTGGGGGAAGTGCTCTTAAACGGGGACAAGAGCAAGCTGGATGCGACCACTCAGTTGCAATCCTTCGGTCTCATCGTGACCGCGGAACCGTATTTCGCGGTGACGCAGCCGAGCGACGTGGTTGTGATGGAGAATTTCGTCCGAACGGACACCGTCGGAACGATTGAACAGGTCGATGCCAAGTATGAACTGCTATCGCGCGGCCAGTACATCTTAAATGTGAATCCGGCCGACATCAAACCCATCCGCCTCAACCCGCGAGTCCCGCTGGAGCTGTATGAAGCGCGCAACGCGGTCCAGATCGCGCGTTGGACGGGAGCAGAGAAGTACGCGCCGGAAACCTATCAGAAGGCCGTTCAAGGCTTGCAGAACGCCGAAGGCTATCTCACCGGCAAGGCAGGCAAGAAGCCCATTGGCACCGTAGCGCGCGAGTCGGCGCAAATGGCCGAAGATGCCCGCATCATCACCGTCAGGAAGATCGAGGAGGCTCGCCTTGACATGGAACGTCAGGCGGGAGCGGAGCGGGAAGCACGCTCCGAGAGCGAACGCGTGGCCGCGCAAAACGAGGCTGCCCGCGCCACCCGGGATGCGGAGTCCGCACGCTTGGCCGCGCTGGCGGAAGCCGACCGCATCAAGCAGGTGAACGCCCTGAAAATGATGGCATCACGCAACGAGGCCGATCGTTTGAAAAACGAAAACGACGCCAAGCGTATGGCTGCGCAGCTCGATGCAGAGCGCACGCAGCGTGAACACGATGCACAGATGGCTTCCGCGCAGAACGAAGCCGATCGTCTGAAGCGCGAGAACGACGCCCAGCGCGCCGGCGCGCAGGCGGACCTGGATCGTGCCGCGAGCGAGACGGCGAAGGCCCAGGCCGAGAAGGCTGAATTGCGCGCTCTGCTGATGACGCAGTTCAACGCCATTCTTCAGACTCGCGACACACCCCGCGGTTTGATCGTGAATATGTCGGACGTTCTGTTCGACACCGCCAAGTTCTCGCTACGGCCTCTGGCCCGCGAGAAACTGGCCAAGCTCGCCGGCATTGTCTCGGGACATCCCGGTCTCCGGTTGGACGTCGAAGGTTATACCGATAGCGTGGGTGGCGACGACTACAACCAGAAACTCTCGGAACAGCGCGGCAGTTCCGTTCGCGACTTCCTGGTGCTGCAAGGAATGCCCGTGACCTCGGTATCGTCGAAGGGCTTCGGCAAAAGCGATCCGGTAGCCTCCAACGAAACCGTCCAGGGCCGGCAACAGAACCGGCGGGTGGAACTCGTGATCTCCGGTGAGTTGATCGGCACGACCATCGGGCCAACCCTCGCGGCCCGGTAAGTCACCCCTACCGTCCGGCAGGGTTGGAGCCAACTCGCTCCAACCCCCGCCGAATGGAGGGAAGTTTCAAGACCAGCGAACGGCCCTAGCCTGCCCGAACGTTTTCAGAGCTGCGTCAGTCAGTGCGACGTCGGAG
>CAIRBY010000135.1 GCA_903876865.1 uncultured Acidobacteriia bacterium | reverse complement strand
GCCATCGGCGGCGGAGAGGTCGCAGAGATCCTGGGCGCGGAACTCGATGTTGGCGAGGCCGAGCGCGCGTGCGGTCTGTTGCGCGGCCGCGATGGGGGCGGAGGCAAGATCGATGCCGGTGAAGCAACTGGCGGGGAGATGAAAGGCGAGCGGGATGAGATTGGCGCCATCGCCGCAGCCGATTTCGAGAACGCGGCAGGCGGTGACGGGCGCCGGGCTCATGCCGAAGAGGGTGGCGAGCGAGGCGAGGCGGTCGGGGTGCGTCTGGCGGCGCGGAAAAGTGCGGTAAGCGAGTTGGTCGTACGGGTTTTCAGGCACGAAGCTTCCATTATGACGTGGAAGCGCGCGGCTTAGTTTTTGCTGGGGACTCTGTCGATGCTGTCAATCTTGAGGACGTCTACGGCGCCGCGCTGCGATTCGAGGCGGAGCCCCAACTGATCGCGCACGGCGGCGACGATATCGGCTTCGGGATCGGCCGCGTCTCCGTTGCTGGCGCCCAAAGGCAGGTAGCGCAGCACGATCATGTAATCGCCACCGAGTCCGGTCCGATCGATCACGGGGCGTCCGGTGACTTTGCCGAGGCGTTCGCAGAGATCGGGCAGATGGCGGGCCATGAAGAGGATGGCGCCCTCGGTGGAGGGTGGCGGCGCGGCGTTCGCCTCGCCATACGGGCGCAGCTTGGTGCCGCCCTTATCGATCACGAGTGCGAGGATGGGCCGTTCCGCCGTCTCATGATGGACGCGGAGGTGGAAGCGCTCGCGGAGCAGGGTCTGGAGCATCGGCATGAGGTCGCGGTCGGGCAGGTTGCCGGCGGCTTTGGCGTGGATGTCGAAGCATTGGGAATCGAGCCAGGAGGGTCCCGTGACGCGATCGTCGGTGAGGTTGAAGGCGCGGCTGATGATGCGCAGCAGCGGCGCGTTGACGGCGTTGAGGGTGCCGTGCGAGACCGCGAAATCCCAGCGTCCGAAGCAGGCGGCCTTGAGATTGGGCTTGACGCTGGCGACGTCGAAGCGGGGTTCGGGTTGTGCGGGAAGAAGGGACGGCGCCGCTGCGATCGCGAAGAGAAGCCAGCGGAGCAGGCGGGCGGACATGGTGAAGATGATAGCAATACGAGTGAGTTAGAATCTGAGCAGGCGCGGGGCTGGAAACGGAGAGAATGCAGATGACGCTTTCGAGCATGGTGTTAGGTGTCGGCGCGTTCCTGTGCGGCATCCGCGCAATGGGCTACTGGCTGATCCTGCAACTCGGCGGATTGGCGCCCGGTCAGCGGGGCGGGCCGACTCTGGTGCTGTGGAGTTCGGTGGCGCTGTTCCTGGCCTTGAGTGCGGCGGCGGCATACCTGGCAGAGCGGTCGCGGGGCGTGCGGGCGGTGGGCTGCAAGGCGCTGTTTTTCATGGGGGCCTACGGGCTGCCGTGCATCGCGCTCTTCACGCTGACATCGAAGGGCGAGATTCTGAAAATGCCGGGCGTGATGGGGCTGGTGGTGCTGCTGGCAGGCTTGGTGGTGGTGTTCCGGAGGGCGACGGCGAAGCAGGTTGGGTGAGGAGGGGCAGGCCCTGAGGCATGCGGTATCATGAGGTCGTGCAGGAACTACGACGCATCACGATCGATCCGGCGGTGATGGGGGGCAAGCCCTGTATCCGTGGCATGCGCGTCACGGTGGGAATGATCGTCGAGGCGATCTCCGCCGGCCGCAACATCGCGGACCTGCTGACCGACTACCCTTATCTCGAAGAAGCCGACATTCGTGAGGCGCTGGCCTACGCGGCGAGCCTGGCTCAGGGTCGCGAAGTTCGCCTCGCGAGTTGATGCGGCTGCTGCTTGATATGAACCTGACTCCCCGTTGGGTTTCCTACCTGAATGAGGCGGGGCACAATTGCACGCACTGGTCGCAACTCGGCCCAAGCACCGCTCCAGACGCCGACATCTGCGCATACGCACGCGAACATTGCTTCGTGCTGGTCACGAACGATTTGGATTTTCCGCAGATTCTTGCCCACACTGCGGCAGCGAAGCCCAGCGTCATCCTGCTGCGTGGGGAACCGCTCACACCCGAGGCGCGTGCCAGCGCAGTATTGGACGGAATCGCTGAGTGTAGGGAAGAACTCGACGCTGGCGCGATTCTGACCATTGACTGGTCTGACAAGCCACGTGCGAGACTGCTTCCGTTGAGATAACGGCGTTGTAAGCGTTGCGCCGGAGAGAAGGCGGGCGAGATACGGGATGCGGGGCGGGTGTTACGCGAAGGTCATGTGGGTGGGGTCGGTGGCGTGAGCTTCGCACCATTGCTGGTAGAGGCGGCCGTAGCTCGCGGTGATGTAGTCGGCTTCGCAAAAGCCTAAGGCGTGGGCGGCGCGATCGATCCACTCGGGCGTACCTTCCAACTCCATATAGACGCCGATGGGGGTCTCATCCAGCATGGCGATGCCTTCGCCCACGGGTTCGCGGAATTCGGTGCGGTACTTCTCGTAGCGGAAGGTGGGCTGGTAGCCGAGGCGGCCGAGCACGGCGCACATGCCGGCATGATCGGCGACCTGGACTTCGAGTTCCTCGCGGCTCTTATGTTTGGCGGCGGAGGCCACCCCTTTGTAGGTGAGGGTAACCACGGGTCCGGCCTGGCGGAGGCGGAGCAGAGTGCCACCTGGACGCAGCGAGGGTACGGCGGTATCGAAAATGGTGTTGGATTCGAAGACGCGGCGGTGAAAGACGCGGAAGCCGGCGGCGCGGAGGGTGCGGCGCAGAGCGGGCAGGCTGGCGACGCTGAGTTTGATCTCGGTTTCCTGCGTGGCGTGAGAGGACATGGGGTCTTACTGGCTGCGGTCACCGCGATGGTTGTCCAGAAACTCCTGGTCGATGGCTTTGCGGCCGCGGAAGCCCTCCTCCACACCGTGCCAGAAACCGATGCCGGCTTCGCCGAGCTTCCAGCAGAGATAGACTTCGACGCCGCGGAACAGAGTGGGGAAATCGACGAGGCCGGTATCGAGATCCTTGACGAGGCAGCCGGTCTCCTGCACGCCTTCAATGGCGGCGCGGAGCGCGGCGGCGGCCGTTTCACGGCGCGTCTTGGAATCGACCACACGGTCGCGATCCACCATGACTCCGCCCATCATCATGACGTGTTCGTTGAACTCGCGGATGGCCTCCTCGGCGGACTGGTATTCGGTTCTGGCGGCGAGCGCCTGGCGGAGCAGGCGGTCGACTTCGGGGATGAGGCGCTGAGCTTCAGCGAGGGTGAAGCGTTTTGCCATAAGGGTCAGCGGCTCTGCAGCGCGGCTTCGGTAGCGTAATGCGTGTTCACGTAGGTGTTGAGAATCTCCAGAAACTCGGCGACGATGTGATCGCCCTTGAGCGTGCACATCAGGCGCCCATCCACATAGACGGGGGCCTTGGGATCTTCGAAGGTGCCGGGGAGCGAGATGCCGATGTTGGCGTGCTTGGATTCGCCCGGGCCGTTGACGATGCACCCCCATCACCGCGACCTTCATGGTCTCGACGCCGGGGTGAGTGGCCTTCCAGACGGGCATCTGCTCGCGCAGATAGGTCTGGATCTGGTCCGCCATGTCCTGGAAGAACGTGCTGGTCGTGCGTCCGCAACCGGGGCAGGCGGTGACCTGCGGCGTAAAGCTGCGGATGCCGAGCGATTGCAGGATCTGCTGGGAGACGATGACCTCTTCGGAGCGGTCGCCGTTGGGCATGGGCGTGAGCGAGGTGCGGATGGTATCGCCGATGCCGTCCTGCAACACCGGCGCGAGGGCCACGGCGCTGGCGACGATGCCCTTGCTGCCGAGTCCCGCTTCGGTCAGGCCGAGGTGGAGCGGGTAATCGCAGACTTCGGCAAGCGAGTGGTAGACATCGATCAGGTCCTGCACACCGCTGACTTTGGCGCTGAGGATGATCTGATCGTGGCCGAGGCCGTAGCGTTCGGCGGATTGGGCGGATTCGAGAGCGCTGGCCACCATGGCGGCCAGCATGACGTCGCGCGCCTCTTTGGGCTCGGGCAGGAGGGAGTTTGCGTCCATCATGCGCGTCAGCAGGGCGGCATCGAGCGAGCCCCAGTTGACGCCGATGCGCACGGGCTTGCGGTTCTCGATGGCGACTTCGATCATGGTGCGGAAGTTGTCGTCGGTCTTGCGGCCAATATCGCTATTGCCGGGGTTGATGCGGTATTTGGCGAGGGCGCGGGCGCATTCGGGGAATTTCTTGAGCAGGATGTGGCCGTTGTAGTGGAAGTCGCCGATGATGGGCACGGGAACGCCGAAGGCGGCGCACGTCTCCACGATGCGCGGGACGGCGGCCGCCGCGGCTTCGGTGTTGACCGTGATGCGGACGAGTTCGCTTCCTGCGCGGGCGAGGGCCATCACCTGGTTGACGGTGGAAGCGATGTCCGCCGTATCGGTGTTGGTCATCGATTGCACAACAATCGGGTGATTGCCGCCGACTTTGACACCTCCGACATCCACAACTACCGCCTTGCGGCGCGGTCTTACAGCCATGCAATTCCCTCCGGGTGGAAACTCCTATTCTAACATTGGGGCAGATCGCGGCCGCCAACGCGAAATTTCGGCTTGGCGTGCATAGAAGCTAAGATAGAACTTATTCCCCTATAACTGATCCACCATGACAGGTAAGATGGTAGACCGTTTAGCCGGCACGACCTCGGCACAGGCGCAGCGCGGAGAGGCGCGCGCAGGGGCGTGCCAGCCGAAGAACGCGGCGGTGGTGATCCCAACGTTCAACGAGCGCGACAACACACCGAAACTGGTGGAGGCCCTGATCGGCCTCTACCCCGAAATTCACATTCTGGTGGTGGACGATCACTCTCCGGACGGAACGTCGGACGTGGTGCGCGGGTTGCAACAGCGGTACCCGAATCTGATGCTGCTGGAACGGATGGCGAATCCGAGTTTCGCGGCGGCGTATCGCGACGGGTTCCGGCGCGTGCTGGCGGAACCGTGGTGCGAGGCCGTGATCACGATGGATGCGGATTTCTCGCACAATCCCCGCGAAATCCGCTTCCTGCTGGAGAAACTGGAAGGCCATGACGCCGTAGTGGGCTCGCGCTATACCGAGGGCGGCAGCGTGCGGAACTGGAACCTGCGCCGGCGCCTGTTGAGCCGCTCCGCGAACTTCTACGTCCACCGGGTGCTGGGGCTGCGGGTCCGCGATACAACCTCCGGTTTCATTTGCCTGCGGCGCGAGGCTCTGGAGGGCTTGGCGGTGCAGCAGACGGTGTCCGAGGGGTATTCCTTTCTGGTGGAACTGAAGTACCTGCTCACGCAAGCGGGGAAGCGCATTGGCGAACACCCGATCACGTTCGAAGAACGGCGCGAGGGGCAGTCGAAAATGTCGGCGGGGAAGGTGTGGGAAGCGATCTGGATGCCGTGGCGCATCCGCTTCGGCGGTCGTTGTCGCAATCGATCTCGCAATCAGGATCGGACGGATTAGATTCGGCCTGCCGGTAGGAATGCCGGCTCGCCTCACGGAAAGCATATGGCAAAAAAACGCGCACTGATTACAGGCATTACCGGTCAGGATGGGTCCTACCTCGCGGAACTCCTCTTGGCAAAGGACTACGAAGTGTATGGCTTCGTGCGGCGCGTGGCGCTGGAGGATCCCGAACACCGGCTCTCCCGCCTGCTGCCGTTTCTCGACCGGCTGCATCTCAAAGCCGGCAGCGTGGATAGCTACGCGAGCGTGCACGAAGTGATCGCGGACGTGAAGCCGGACGAGTGCTACCACCTGGCGGCCCAGAGTTTTGTCAGCTACTCTTTCGACGACGAATTCTCCACCTTGAACGCCAATATCAACGGCACGCACTTTGTACTGGCGGCGCTGCGCCGGCTGGTGCCGCAGTGCAAGTTCTACTTTGCCGGCTCGAGTGAAATGTTCGGCGCGGCGGACGAAGTGCCGCAGACGGAGACCACGCGGTTTCAGCCGCGGTCATCCTACGGCATCAGCAGGGTGGCAGGCTTTCACCTGACCAGAAACTATCGCGAGGCGTACGGCATGTACGCAACCGGGGGGATTCTGTTCAACCACGAATCGCCGCGGCGCGGGTTTGAATTTGTCACGCGCAAAATCACATCGGCGGTCGCGCGGATTCTGGCGGGCACGGCCACGGAACTGCGGTTGGGCAATCTGGAGGCGAAACGCGACTGGGGGCATGCCCGCGATTACGTGTATGCGATGTGGCTGATGCTGCAGCAGCCGGAGCCGGACGATTTCGTAATCGCTACCGGAGAGACCCATTCGGTGAGAGAGTTCGTCGAAGCCGCATTCGGAGAAGTGGGCCTGGATTACCACAAGTATCTCGTTGACGATTCCCGGCTCTACCGTCCGGCGGAAGTGAATATCCTGTTGGGCGATTATTCCAAGGCAAAGAGGGTGCTCGGGTGGGCGCCTGTGGTGCGCTTCGAAGGCCTCGTCAAAGAGATGGTGGCGGCGGACTGCGCAGCCGCTAGGAAGGCAGCGGGGCTATAAGCAACGGCCCGCAATTGGGAACCGAACCCACGCGGGACGTCACGCCCAAGCCAGAGCGCGGAGCCGATTTTACTTGTACACCGATTCCAGTAACGAGGGAGCGCCGCACACCCTAGCCGCTCGCACGGCGCGCCTGTGGCAACGGATCGTGCGCCGCCCGGCGTGGCTGCTGGCCGGCTTTGCGCTGCTGGTGGCGATTCCGGCCGCGGTGCTGCAACGCGACTCCGCGCACACAACGAGCAAACTGGCGACCATCGAATCGCTAGTGCGCGAGGGGAGTTTCCAGATCGAGCGTTCGACGTATTCGGATACGATCGACAAAGTAAAGATCGGGGAGCACTTCTATTCGCATCAGCCGCCGGGCCATGCGGTGCTGGCCGCGCT
>CAIRBY010000134.1 GCA_903876865.1 uncultured Acidobacteriia bacterium | reverse complement strand
TGGTCGGCCCGTCCGGAGCCGGCAAAGACACGTTGCTCGACCTGGCCCGCACGGCCCTGGCCGATGAGCCGCGCATCCGCTTCGTCCGCCGCGACATCACCCGCCCCTTCTCGATCAGGTCCGCCACCGTGTGAATCACCGTCGCGAACTGCCGCCCCCGAATCTCCGCGATCTCCGTGAACGTCTTCCCCTCCCCCAGCAGCCGCAGCGTCTCCTCCCCCGGAGACTCCTGCTTCACCTCGCGCTCCGCCGCCCGCACCCCCATCCGGTGCGCCTCGAACACCATCAGGATGTCGTTCCCGTACAGCTCCGCCTTCCGCTCCCCGATGCCCGTCACGCCCAGCAGCTCGCGCACGTTCCTCGGCCTCTTCGCGCACAAATCGATCAGCGCCGCGTCGTTCAGCACCACGTACGCCGGAACCTCCGCCCCCAGCGCCGTCTTCCGCCGCCACTCCTTGAACAACTCCAGCAGCCCCTCCGGCAGGTCCGCCGTCGCCGCCTCCACCGCCCGCGCCTTCACCCGCTTCGCCGGCGCCGCTTCCGGCGTCGCTTCCGGCGACGCGTTCAGCCACTCCGGCACGTTGCCGCACACATCGCACATCCCGCACCGCACCCACTTCGGCGTCTGCCCGAAATGCGTGCAGATCTGCAGGTGCCGGCAGCGCGCGCTCTCCGCGAAGCCCTTCACCGCCCGGTACCGCTCCCACCCCCGCTGCTTCTCTTCCTCGTCCTTCAGCTGGTTGATGAAGAACGCCAGCAACGCCGCGTCCTTCGGCTGCCACAACGCCACGCAATCCGCCGGCAGCCCGTCCCGCCCCGCCCGCCCCGCTTCCTGGTAATACTGCTCGATCGATTTCGGCAGCGACGTGTGAATCACCGCCCGCACCGCCGCCTTATTGATCCCCAGCCCGAACGCCACCGTCCCCACCAGCACCCGGACTTCGTCGTTCATCCACCGCTCCTGATTCCGCCGCCGGTTCGCGTTCTCCATCTGCCCGTGATACGGCACCGCCGCGATCCCCCGCTCCACCAGCGTATCCACCGTCTGCTCCACCGTCGCAATCGTCGGCGCATACACAATCACGCTTTCGCCCTCGTACGCCCGCATCGCCGCCAATAGCAGCGGGCCGTGCGACCCCTTATCGCACTGCTGCATCACGTACCGCAGATTCGCGCGGTGAAAACTCGCGATGAACTTGTGCGGCGCTTCCAGCCGCAGCTGCTGCAGAATATCGTGACGCACCCGCTGCGTCGCGCTCGCCGTGAACGCCGCAATCGGAGCCTCCGGGAAATTCGCCCGCAGCGCGCTCAACTGCCGGTATTCCGGACGGAACTCGTGTCCCCACTCCGATATGCAATGCGCCTCGTCGATCGCGAAGAATGCCACCGCCACCTGCTGCAGCCACTCCACCGTATCGCGCCGCGCCAGCCGCTCCGGGGAGATGTAGAGCAGCCGGAACGCCCCCTGCACCGCCGCCCGCATCACCAGCCGCTGCTCTTCCGCCGATTGCGTGCTGTTCACCACCGCCGCCGCAATCCCCATATCCGCCAGTTGCGCCACCTGATCCTGCATCAGCGCGATCAACGGCGAGATCACCACCACCGTCCGCTCCATCACCAGCGCCGGCAACTGGTAGCACAGCGATTTGCCCCCGCCCGTCGGCATCACCACCGCCACGTCCGCGCCCCCCATCAGGCTCTCGATGATCCGCTCCTGCATCGGCCGGAACGTGTCATACCCCCAATACCGCTTCAGCGCCCCGTGAATGTCCCCCCCCATCACTCCCCGCACCCCGCGGTGACCCACCCACCCCCGCCCGCCAACTCCTTCCCTGCTGCGGTGGGGCAGGCGTTTCCGCCTGCCAACTCCCGCCCCATTCCACTCTCTCCCCCAGCCTCCACCCCTCTATCCATGCCACGCCCGCACGATCGCTTCCGGCGCGCTCACCAACATCTGCCTCACCGTCCGGTGCGTCACCGGATGCCGCAACTCCGGCGCCAGATCCGCCAGCGGCTGCAGCACAAACCGCCGCTCCGCAACCCGCGGATGCGGAATCTGCAGGCGCGGCGTATCCACCACCGCCGCGGCATAAAACAGAATGTCGATATCGATCGTCCTCGGCCCCTTCGGCACCCCGCGCACCCGCCCCAACTCGCGCTCCACCCGCCCCAGCCGCGAGAGCAACTGCATCGGGAACAGCACCGTCTCCCCGCTCACCACCAGGTTCAGGAACCACCCCTGCTGCGTGTAATCCACCGGCTCCGTCTCATACACCGGCGAGCACCCCAGCACCCGGATCTCGGATTGCCCCAGCCGCGTCACCGCCTCGCGCAAATGCCCTTCCCGGTCCCCGATGTTGCTCCCCAAACTCAAATAAATCCGCTTCAAGAAAAGAGCCCCGGCTGCTCTCCCTCCCGCAGCTTCCGCTTCACCTGAAAATACTCGTACGCCAGTTCCGTCGCCATCCGCCCCCGCGACGTCCGGTTCAAAAAGCCCAGCTGAATCAGGTACGGCTCGTACACTTCCTCGATCGTCTCCGCCTCTTCGGAAATCGACGCCGCAATCGTATTCACGCCCACCGGACCGCCCTTGTACTTCTCCAGAATCGTCATCATGATCTTCTGGTCGATCTCGTCCAGCCCGTACCGGTCCACGTCCAGCAGATTCAGCGCCGTCACCGCCACCGGCATCGTGATCTTCCCGTCCGCCCGCACCTGCGCATAATCGCGCACGCGCCGCAGCAGCCGGTTCGCAATCCGGGGTGTCCCCCGGCACCGCCGCGCCACTTCCTCCGCCGCGCTGTCTTCAATCGCCACGTTCAGCAGCTTCGCCGAGCGCCGCACAATGTGCTTCAACTCGCCCACCGAATACGGGTCCAGCCGCAGCACCAGCCCGAAGCGCCCCCGCAGCGGCGCGCTCACCAGCCCCTGCCGCGTGGTCGCGCCAATCGCCGTGTAGCGAGGCATCGGGATCGAATGCGCCCGCGCCCCCGGTCCCGCGCCCACCAGAATGTCCACCCGGAAATCCTCCAGCGCCGTGTAGAGCATCTCCTCC
>CAIRBY010000133.1 GCA_903876865.1 uncultured Acidobacteriia bacterium | reverse complement strand
GGGTTCGAGGGATTCCTGCAGGACTGCACTACGCAAACGCTATTGACTGGCGGAGCGGAAACGGAGGCGACCTATCACAACACGATTGCGTTGTGGAACCTCAAGTTTCGTTTGAAGGTGGAAGAGAATCTGCAAGCCACCACCCCGATCGGGCTCTTTGAACTGCCGGCGGCACAAGGCGGCTATCTGGAATCGGTGCGGGCGATTGTGGCGGACACGATTGCAAAGATGCTTTCGCTCACGCCGCCGCCGAATGAAGTGGCGGCGTTGGCGGCCATGGCGCAAGGCGACTCTTATTACGCCGCCAATCAATTCAAGTTGGCATATAGCAGTTACCGCAAGGCCTACGGCGCGGCCGCGCAGTAGTCGAAAGCGAGAGGACACGACCATGAAAAACCTACTCTATCTGCTGATCTCCGCAATGCTGGCGGTATTGCCCGCCGTGGCTCAGAGCGCTCCCGCCCCGGACGTAGCCGCGCAGAGCTCGCCGGCCTCCGGCGACATCTCCCTCTCCGAATTCCGCCAGTCATTGATCGACTATTCGACCAGCCTGGCAACCGTGCAGGGCCAGAATATGGCACAGCGGCTGCAGGCAATCCCGGATGCGACGCTGTTGCAGTGGTACCAGGGCGTGCCCGACGGGCGCGCGTTTCAGAGCGCGGTGGCCTCGTTTCGCACAAAGAAGATGGCCGCGCGCTCGGGGCGGGGCAGTTTCCCAGTGACGCGACCTTCGGTCTCAGCGGCAATCTCCCCGATACGCCGGACGTCCGGGCAGGCGCTCGCCAGTAGTTCCAATTTGTCGGGGAGCATCGGTACGATCACTGCGCCGATCTTTGCCCTGTCTCCCCCCGAATATCCGAGTGGCGGACATTGGAGCGATATGGTGGGAGCGCTGCAGGGAATCTCCGCCTTGCAGAGCGGGTATCCGGATTCGAGTCAGGCGCGCTGCGATGCGGATCACGATGCCACGCTCAGCGTGATGGTGAGTACCTTCCGCGGTGTCGAGGAAGTGGCCACGTCGATTTGCAACGCGATTCCAGATCCGGTAGTGATCATCCTGGGCGAAGGCACGTCGATTCCCGCGAAGGAAATCTGTTTTGGGATCAATGTGGTGCTCAGCCTGCTTAGCTCCACCTCCGAAGCGCTGTGGCAGGAATGTGAGGCGCAGAGCAATCTGGTGAACGGCGCCGAAGCCTATGCAGCCTACCAGAACACGATCTCGCTCTCCAATCTGGAGTTCCGGTTAATGGCGGAAGAGAACCTGATGAATACGGCGAGCCCCATGGCAATGTTCGAACTGCCGCAGTTAAACGGAGGCTATCTGGAATACTGCCGCGCGATTGTCGGCGACACCATCACCAAAATGGCCGCCCTCGGCTATAACCAACTCGCGGCGAATGCCGCTCTGCTACAGGGCGATACCTACTATGGTCAGGGCAGCTACAAGTTGGCGTTCAAGAGCTATCAGAAGGCCTACATCGCCACCGCAAACTAACCAACAACAACGGGGCAGCAGGCCACTCGTGCCCGCTGCCCCGCCTGATCGTTTCCCGCCTGCCCGTTCGGGCACCCTTCCCTATCTCGATTTGAGTTGTTCCGGCAGCACCGCGTAGCCCTCCGGCGGCGGATACAGCGACATCAGCAGTTCCAGCCGGCGGCGCAGGTAGCGGCTCGGCATCTGCCGCGGTCCGGTCTCCACATCGATATCGCAGCAGGTGCCGTGCAGGTAGAGCGTCAGCGTATCCTCAAACGCCTGCTTGGCATAATCGCGGAACAGCTTGGTCTCTTTGCGCACGTTGGTCTGGCGCCGCAATAGCGCCTGTTTGAGGTGCCAGCTCTTCTCGTCCACTTCGCCGTGCACTTCCGAGCTCAGTTCCTCGCGAATCGTGCGGAAGAAGCGCTCCTGCACATCCAGCGGCCAGCGCGCCGCCACTACTCCGGCCAGGGCATTATAGAACTGGTAGTGGTAATCGGCCACCTCCACATCTTTCACTCCCAGCGCCACGAACAGTACTCCCCCATGCTCCAGCACCGCGCTGGGAACATGGCGCGATTCCAGCGGGCGCTCCGTGGCGATGCTGCCGGCGCTCTTGCTATTAGCCTTCTCCACGAACGGCGCCAGAATGATGCCGATGCGCGGCAGCGTGGCCGCGAGCGCGGGCGAAATCGCCGCAATCGGGTCGTGCAGGTACTGCCGCAAGTCCTCCTCCGCGATCGGATGTATGCAGGTGTAGGAGAAATTGCCGTTCAGGGGAGTCAGCTTGCCGGCAAGGCGGAGGGCAAGTTCCTCCAGAGTCGTTTTCGAGCGTTCAGGATCGTTGGACATCCAGGTGGTTCGATTGTAACAGGAGGACACCCGGCCCACGTCTATTCCGCATCCCGGGATTCACGTTCCGCACCTTCCCCGCTGCCCGAACCAAGTACACTTGAGAAGAATGCGCAAGATCCTGGTATCGGCCGGAGAGGCCTCGGGAGACCTCTATGCCTCCCTGGTAGTCGAGGCCTTGCGCCGCCTCGAGCCGGATACCCAGTTCTTCGGCTGCACCGGGCCCCGCCTGCGCGCCGCCGGGGTGCGCACCGTGGTGGATGCGGCCAGCCTCGCCGTGGTCGGCCTCGTCGAAGTCCTGCACCACATCCCCCGCATCTACGGCGAATATCGGAAACTCCTCGCCGCCGCCGAACGGGAGAAGCCCGATCTCGCGATCCTGACCGATTCCCCGGACTTCCACCTCCGCATCGCCCGCCAATTGCACCGCCGCGGCGTCCCGGTGGTCTATCTGGTGGCGCCCCAAGCCTGGGCTTGGCGCAAGGGCCGCGTCCACGAAATGCGCCGCACCCTCAGCCGCCTGCTCTGCATCTTCCCCTTCGAAGAGGCCTTTTTCCGCGGCCACGGGGTCAACGCCACCTATATCGGCCACCCCCTCGCCGGCATCGTACGCCCCTCTTTGACCCGGGACGAGTTTTTTCGGAAACACAGGCTCGCGCCCGAGCGTCCCTTATTATCGATACTCCCGGGCAGCCGCCGCGGCGAATCCGCGCGCCATCTGCCCGCCCTGATGGACGCGGTGGAGCGGATCTATCGCGAGCAGGCGGTCAATTTCGTCCTGCCGGCCTCGGCCAACACGGGAACGGCGTTTTTTCAGGAGCGGATCGGCAACGCTCCGGTACGAGTGATTGAAGGGGAAAGCTGGGACGCGATGGCTCATTGTGATCTGGCGCTGGCTGCCAGCGGGACGGTGACGGTGGAAGCGGCTCTACTGGCCGCGCCCATGGTCACGTACTACAAAGTCACCGGAACCAGTTGGCTCATGGGTAAAATGCTGGTGGACATTCCCTTCTATTCGATGGTGAACCTGATCGCCGGCCGCGCCGTGGTGCCGGAATTGATGCAGGGGAAAATGACCGGTGAGAATCTGGCGCGGGAAGCCCTGCGCCTGCTGCGGGACGACTCCGCGCGCAGTCAAATGAAGGCCGGCCTGGCCGAAATCCGCGAAACCCTCGCGGGCGGTGCCGAAGCTCCGGCCCGCGCTGCTCGCGTCATACAAGAGATCTTGGAAGGACAAGCTACACATGTTTCGTAATCGTACGTTCTCTGTTCTGGCCGCGCTTACCCTGGCCGCCGCCGTTGCCGGCGCGCAATCGCAGGACCGCCGCTCGCGCATCGACGTGGATCTATACACCATCGATGCCGAGGTCTCGCCCAACACGCAATCCCTCGCCGCCAAAGCGGCCGTGCGCTTTACGCCCCTCGATGACAACGTCACCTCCGCCTCCTTCGAGCTGAATAACGCCCTCAACGTGACCCGCGTGGTGGATGAGCAGGGCAAACAGATCCCCATGTCGCGCAGTCAGCAGGATTTCACCGTGCGCCTCAGCTTCGAACCGCCCCTCGCCAAGGGCCAGCCCGTCACCGTCAACTTCTACTACGAGGGCAAACTCGCCGGCCAGGAGGATTCGCCCGTCTACGGCATCAAATTCGCCGCCATCCACCCCGATTTCGCCTACCTGCTCTACCCCGCCCGCTGGTTCCCCGTCAGCGGCTACACCACCGATCGCTTCCAGGCCGATCTCCGCATCACCGTGCCCGCCGGCTACACCGTGCTGGGCAGCGGCCTCGACCGCAAAGAGGCCGCCGGCGAAAAGAGCCGCTTCCAGATCCGCTTCGAACACCCGTCCTTCCCAGGCAGTATCGCCATCGTGAAGGGCGAACCCGCCAAGGTGGCCAGTGAAGGCGTCACCACCTCCCTCTACTTCCGCGGCGCCGAATCGGATATGGCTCCGGCCTACGGCGAACAGATCGGCAAGACCATGTCTTATTTCACCGGACTCTTCGGCATCCCGCCCTACGCGAATCTCGTGGTCGTAGAGACCGAAGAGGGCGCACCCAACGGTTTCGCCGCCCCCGGACTGATCTTCCTGGCCCCCCACGCCATCGGCCGGCAACCCGCGGCCAAACTCCTCGCCAATCAGGTCTCGCGCCAGTGGTTTGAAGAGCAGGTCTCCCCCACTACCCGCAATCACCTCTGGCTCACCAACGGCCTGGCGGCCTACAGCGAACTGCTGTGGACCGAACACGAGCGCGGTCCCGCCGCCATGGAGGCGCAACTGCGCGACGTCATGGTGGAATCGCTCACCATCGATACCGTGCCCATGATGCAATCCTCGCGTCTGGAAGACTACTCCCCCGAACTCTGGGCCTTGACCGGCGGCAAGGGCGCCACCACCGTCAACATGCTCCGCTACGTCATGGGAGACGACAATTTTTTCAAGACCCTGAAGGCGTATACCCAGCAATACGCCTGGCGCAGCGCCAGCACGGACGATTTCCGCAAGGTCGCCGAGACCGTCAGCGGCCAGGACCTCGGTTACTTCTTCATTCAGTGGATCGAATCCAGCGGCGCCCCCGAATTCAAACTCGAATACACTATCTTTCGGACACAAAAGGGTTTCCGCGTGATGGGCAAGATCTCCCAGGACCTCGACACCTTCCGCATGCCCGTCGATCTGAAGATCGAAACCGAAGGCAATCCCGAGGAAAAGCGCGTCGAAGTGGTCGGCACCTCATCCGAATTCTCCGTCGATACCTTCGGCAAGCCCAAGAACGTCATCATCGATCCTAATAACCGCCTCCTGCGCTACAGCAACCAGGTGCGGGTCGCGGTGGCCATTCGTCGCGGCGAACAGTACGCGGAGTTGAGCGACTTCGGCGAAGCCCTCAAGAATTATCAGAAAGCGCTCGAGACCAATCGCACCAGTTCCCTCAGCCATTACCGCATCGCCGAAGTCTATTTCCTCCAGAACAACTACCAGCAGGCGGCCAACGCCTTCCGCGAGGCGCTTGCCGGCGATCTGGACCCCAAATGGACAGAAGTCTGGGCCCACATCAACCTCGGCAAGATCTTCGACATCACCGGCCAACGCGAACGCGCGGTCAACGAATATAACCTCGCAATCCGCACCAAAGACAATACCCAGGGCGCGCAGGAAGAAGCGGGGAAGTACCTAAAAACACCTTATGAACGCCCTAAAAGGGCAGAACAGTAGCCCTAAGATACTGCCTGCCAGGGAATTTATGCAGCGACTAGTACTGACGCTACATAGCCCATCTGCCCCATATTTCTACGTTAACTCTTGTTATATCAGCAACTTGTCGAGACCTTAGGGAGATACCGCAAGTCCTATAGGGTATAGCTCGTAACCACAAATACGCTTGAAATCCAGGTTTGTGATGGGCTAGACTAAAGCGTCGTAATTCATGACAAGAAGACTACGAGTCTCGGAGGCACCTATGGTTCGACGAATCCTGCTGACCCTGTCGGCGATTCTATTTTTGATTGCGTTGCCGGCTAACGCCGCCGCCATCTATCAGTGCAGTTTCAACGCCGGAGCGTTTACCACAAGCGGCTGCTACAGCCAAACTGCCTTTGTGGCCACAAACGATTTTCTGGATTGGGGCGCGTCCACAGCCGCCGGCGGATTTGGCGTTGCTCTCAGCAGCGGTGCCAACAAAGCCCTCGGCAATGATGGAGCGACCACTTGGGACGGCTTCGCCTACAACAACAATGCGCTCGGCGTGAAAGTCGGCGTAAATCCCGCCACCTACACTGCGGCGCCAGTACTGCAGCGAGCCGATAACGCGGCCTATATCGTCGATGGAACAGGTTTGGCATTCGATACCGTGCCATCCACGATCCGAACCTACATCGGGGACTTCAGCGCGCCGCCCATCGCCTCTACCCAATCCACCACGGGAGCGGGCACATATTATGGCGACCACCTGATGGGCCTGACGGATTCCTCGAGCCCGCTGGTCATCACCTTCACCGGCGGCCCGGTGTACGCCGTCGGTTTCCGCGTCAGTTCCCGTGACCAGAACCCGCAGATTCCCGGATCGGGTGAACCGTCCCTTTCCTTCCCGGGCGCCACCAAGGCTGAGGATGTGATCGTCACCGCCTACCACAATGGCGTGGCCGTCCTGAGCTACGAGTTGCAGGCCAAAGACGGTTTCGGCACCTGCCCTGGACTCAACAACCCCGATGGCAATGGCGATATCGTGCCCTGTAATAGCGCTTATTACGTCGGAATCGATACCAACAACACGGCGATGTTCGGCGCGACCGCAGGCACTTACGGCGCGGGTTGGATCACTTCGATTTCCATCAACTCGATGGACACTGCCGGCTTCTACATCGACCAATTGCAGATTCAAGACCAGGCGCCGGTTGTCGGCGCTCCGGAACCAGGCACCACGGTGCTGATCGGTAGCGGTCTGATTCTGGCAGCCATGCTCGCCCGCAAGCGCGCGGCTGCGAAACACAGCATCAACTAAAGACAATCCCTGATGAACCCAATTAATGAGGCCGCCGCGGAAACCAACGCCGCGGCCTCATTTTGGTACTAGTACTCTCAACCTGGAAGAATTTTTCGTCCTGTGATCGGAAAATTGTTGACAGTGTGAGTGATATCACCAGATTATAGACTGAACGCTTATTCACCAGTAACAGGTATCTACGACCGGAGGCCTTTGTGCGACGTAACGCCAAGTACTACATTTCGACGATAGCGATTCTCTTAGCGGCAGTTTTGATCCGCGCCCAGTTTGCCGGTGCTCCGGTAAACCAGTGGACGGCCGCCCCAGACATGTCCATGGCAAGATCAGGAGCGTGCTCTTCGCGCTTGGCTGACGGAAGGGTGGTTGTGGCTGGCGGTAACTCCGCAAGTGGTGCAGTTGGTTCCGTGGACATCTTTGGTGCCGATGGCACCATCAAGACCGGTTCCCCCATGTTGGAGCCGCGCGCGAATTCTGCGTGCATCACCATGGCGGATGGACGGGTCTTCGTCTCCGGCGGCACCAGCCCGCTCGGTGCGTTGCAGTCTGCCGAGATCTACGATCCGGCGGCTGACTCCTGGACGCCTGCCGGCTTGATGTCGGTCGCTCGCAGCGGCCACACCGCCACGCAGTCGCCTTGGGGCGCCATCATCCTCGTGGGTGGTGAGACCTCCGGCACCGTCGAAGAGTACCTGACCAATGGCTCGTTCACCAAGGTCGGCAAACTAACGACTCCCCGTCAGGACTACGCCGTCGCGGCCCTCCCCAACCACACCGTCCTCATCTTCGGTGGTTCGGATGGCAGCGGCGCGGTCAACACGGTCGAAATGTTCAACGCCGATACCAACGAAGTCTCTCCCGCCGGCATGATGCTCTCCGCCCGCAAGAACTTCGGCGCTTCGGTACTTTATGACGGCACGGTGATGCTGACCGGCGGTTATGACCGCCAGGGCACCCTGCTGGGCAGCACGGAAATCTTCGATCCCGCCAAGCTGAAGTCGGTTACCGGTCCGGCGCTCTCCGAGCCCCGTGCCAACCACAGCGCCTACACCCTCCCGAACAACGGAAGCGTTCTCCTCACGGGCGGTACGGGCAGCAACGGCACCCTCGGCTCCACCGAAATCTATAACCCATGGAATGGCAAGTTTGGCAGCCCGATTCAGATGCACTCGGCGCGCAGCGGGATGGCCTCCTCGCTCCTCAGTCGCGGTGGCATTCTCGTCGCGGGCGGCAAGAGCGAAGCTGGCCTAGTCTCCGGTGTGGAGCGCTACCGCTTCTCCACCGTCGAAACCGGCAAGCTAGACTACCACCCGGGTGAGGTTGCTTCCTTTACCGGCTCCGGCTGGAAGGCTGGCGAGCAGGTTCTCCTCCAGGTTCAGTCGTTCCCCCTCGATCAGCACAACATCGAATTCACGGCGGTCACCACTGCCGATAGCACCGGGCTCATCAAGGCCACAGGCTTCCAGATCGACGCGAGCCACCTCGGCGCGAAGTTCCTCCTGACCGCCGCCGGCAGCGCCTCCAAAGCTCAGACACTCTTCACGGATGGTCCCGTCACCACCACCATTAGCGCGGTCATGTTCCCCGCATCCGGTGTGTACGGCTCCGACGCGCATGTCAACGGTAATGTCACGGACGGCTTCCCTGGAGACAACATCACGAATGGTGCTGTCGGTTACACCGTGAACGGTTCTGCACCAGTTCTCGGCAGCGTTCTCGGCGTGGGTGGAAGCTACGACATCGATCTGGGTAGCTCGCTGCCTCCCGGAACCAACACGATTCAAACTTACTTCACCGGCAATGCCAGCGACTGTCTCGCCGGCACTCAGCCCTGCGCATCTTCCACTTCCACCGCCGTCACCTACTCGGTGAGCGTGACCACCACCACGACGGTCAATACCCCGATTGCGGGCGCATCCTACGTCCTCGGCACCACCGTGCCCCTCCAGGCCACGGTCTCCGGTTCCGCTGGCTACCCTGGCGGCTCCATCGCCGGCACGGTAAGCCTGCAGGTTGTGGATTCCTCCACTCTGGCCGTAATCCGCACCGAACCCATAGTGACCCTGCCCCAGGTGGGCGGCGTCGCTGCTGTCGCCGACAACACGCTTCCGGCGGGAAGCTACAAATTGGTTGCAACGTATGTCCCGCCCGTGGGATCCGGTTTGTCTGCGTCCACCGGTAGCCTCGGCAATTTCACTGTCACAAAGGGCTCGCAAGCCAACGGCAAGCTCACTGGCTCCATCCAGGTCGCACCTGCGACTCCCACGGTCGGAAATGCCACGACAATTACTGCCACGGTCACTGGCGTTCCCGGAATCATCCCCACCGGTTCGATCCAGTTCCGCATTAACGGATCTTCAGTCGGCGCGGCAAATCTGGTAAGCGGCACCGCCCAGTTCCCCTATAACCTCTGGCAGGGCGGCAACACAACCCTCACCTTCGACTACATTACCAACGGCGACCCCAACTACCTCGGCTTCGTCGGCCAATACGCGACAGTTGTCACGGTCAATCAGGCTTCCACGACCACCACCGCCAGCAGCATCCCGGCGACACCGGTGAACTTCGGCACCGCGATGACCTTGACCGCCAACATCAGCGGCGGCAACATCGCGAACTACCAGGTTGGCGGTACGGCGAGATTCCAGGATGGCGCGACGGTCCTTTGCAATAGCGTCGCCGTAACCAACGGCGCAGCATCCTGCGCGATCCCGGCCGGCTCTCCCCTCGCGGTTGGAACTCACCAGATCACGGTTTACTACCTCGGTGATGGCAACTTCAACATCTCCAACAACGCGGCGCTGCCGTACAGCCTCACCATCAACCCGACGCCTTCGTCGACTGTGGTGACGGCCTCCAGCAGCAACATCAACCTCGGCCAGAGCGTGACCTACACCGTCACCCTGACCATCCCGAACACGGGCAACACGGCCTTCACCGGCGCTGCCCCTGGCGGAGCAACGGTCACGGATGGCGTAACCACCATCTGCACGATCGCAGCCGGCGGACTCACCGGATCGGGCACCACCTACTCGGCCGTCTGCCCCGCGGTTGCGTACGACGGTAGCGCCAACAAGGGCGCTGGCACGCACACTGTATACGCCACCTACGCGGGCGGCGCTTCCAACATCGCCGGCGGCACGGTCTCCGGCAGCAGCAGCCAGACCACCCCGATCACGGTCATCGTGAACGGAACCACGCTGAACATCGGTGCGCTGACCACGACCCCGGTCACGCCGATCATCAACGGAACGGCGACCACCCTCAACATTCCCTACACTCTGACCGGTTCGCCCACCCCGGCGCCCAGCCAGAGCTTCCAGATATATGACGGTGCCACGCTCCTCGGGTCTGCTTCCGCAGCTGTGAGCCCGGCCAGCTTCGCCCTGCCGAATTCGGTAATCGGAGCCACCGGAACCCACACCCTCTCGGTAAAGTATCCCTCCGGCGACACCAACTACCCGGCCACCACCTCCTCCTCGATCGCCCTCGTTGTAAACCAGGCGACCACCGTGGTGACGCCCAACCTCGCGGCTGGCGGTGTTCAGTTCGGAACCCCGGTTGCGCTCGGCGCTTCGCTGAGCACCACCGCTCTGGTTGCGCCCACCGGCACCCTGACCTTCAGCTACGCCGGCAACGTACTCGGAACCTGCACCCTCTCGGCCGGATCCTGCTCCGTGACCCCCGCCTACAAGGGCGCGCTGCTCACGGTAGCGGCCTCTCCAGAGACGATCAACGTGGCCTACAGTGGCGATAGCGTCTACGCTGCCGCTTCCAACACTGGCGCCGTCACGATTATCCAGAACGGCACCACCGGCGGCTTGACCACAACGCCGGTAACCACGGCCGCGTTTGGTACCTCCGTCACCCTGACCGCGAACTTTGCGGCACTGAACAGCGGCGCCGGCGCCCTTACCGGAACCGTGGTCTTCACCGATAGCGTCTCTCCGACGGCTCTCGGTTCGGCCGTCATCAGCGGCGGCGTCGCCTCCATCTCGGCGGCGGCTCTCGCTCCGGGCAGCCACACGATCACCGCGACCTACAGCGGTGACACCAACTTCACCGCCCCGGTCACTGTGCCGACGGCGACCATCAACATCACTCAGGGTACGACCACCGTCACCCTGACGCCGTCGCCCGCCTCGGTACCCCTGAGCGGCACGGTCACGTTTAATTACTCGGTGAGTGGCGGTCCGGCGAGCACGCCGCCGGCCGGCTCCATCCAGATCAAGGACAACGGCAACGCGATTACCAACGGCGGAGGCACTTGCCTGGTGACCGGTAACGGTTTCTCGGGAAGCTCTGGAAACACCTCTACCGGGTCTTGCACGGTGGTTTATGATGGCTCGGCTCCCGACAAGGCAGCCGGGTCCCACCTGATGACGGCGACCTACACCCCGAGCGGTGTGAGCTCCGGAGTCCTGAGCACGACCACCTCGGCGATCGCCACTGTGACGGTCGGCGCCAACACCGCGGTCATCTCGACGCCCGCAACGGCGACGAACCCGCTGGTCAACGGCCAGACGGGCAGCAGCATCTCCGTAACGGTCACCCCGCAGGGCAGCTCGGCTGTCATCGCGGGCACGGTCGCGTTCTACGACGCGGGCGTGATCCTCAACGGTGGCGCTTCCACGGTCGGTGTTGCCGGTAACGTCCTCACGGCCACCCTGCCGGGCGCGGTCTACCCGGTCGGCACCCACACCATTACGGCGATCTTTACGCCCACCAACAGCAACTACGGTTCGCTCACCTCCGGTCCGTTGAGCCTGGCTGTTGGTAAGGCTGCAACCAACTTCACAAACTTCAACTATGTAGGGACCCACACCTACGGCTTGACCGACAGCGTCAGCATCCAGGTCAACGCCATCTTCCCCGGCACGGGTACGCCGACCGGCACGGTCACCTTCAACTGTGGAGCGACCTCCATCGGCACCGCCACTCTGAATAGCGGTGTGGCGACGATCAACCTCACCACCCAGGTGCTCCCTGGCAGCTGCGCGATTGGTGCGAGCTACTCCGGCGACAGCAACTTCAACCCGCCGGCCAACGTGGTTGGCCCCAGCATCACGGTGAACAAGAACGGCACCACCGGCTCGGTGGTAACCGCTCCGCTGACCTCGGCCAGCTTCGGAACGTCGGTCACCCTGACGGCGAACTTCGCCGCAGCCGGCGCCGGACTCGGAACTCTGACGGGCACCGTAACCTTCACCGATAGCGTCTCCCCGACCGCCCTCGGCTCCGCCAACATCGTTGGTGGTGTGGCTTCCGTCTCCGCTCCATCCCTGGCTCCTGGATCGCACACAATCACTGCTACCTACAGCGGTGACACCAACTTCAACGCTCCGGGTGTGGCTCCGAGCGTCGGCCTCACGATCACCGCTGGGGTCGTCAATGTGACCCTCACGCCCTCGATCAACCCGGCTACCATCAATCAGTCGGTAATCTACACCGTAACTGTGACGGGCGGACCTTCCGCTCCGACCGGTTCGGTCGTGATTAACGATGCCTTCGGTGGCGGCCCGATTCCGTGCACCAGCACCACTCCGCTCACGGCTGGAGTAGGCAGCACCGCTTCCGCGACCTGCACCCTGAATTACACGGGTGTCGACAACATGCGCGGCGTGGGTACCCACAACCTGACGGCGGTTTACACGCCGACACCAGGTTCCACCAACTGGGGCTCCACGACCTCTTCGAGCTCGGTGCTCGCGGAAGTCATTGGTAAAGTCCAGCCAACCCTCTCGGTACCGAGCGTGACGATCCTGGGAGCTGCGACCAGCTCCTGCCTGCCGAACATCTGCGTTCCGTACGGCACCAAGTTCACCATCTCGAGCACCATCACTCCGAACGCTCCGACGCCCGCTTACACGCAGCCGATCAGCATTCTCGATAACGGCAGCGTGATCACGGCGACCACGAGCGCGAACCCCGCGACCATCAACGGCAGCGGCGTTGCATCGATCACGAACGTACTGCTCGCAGGCGGTTCGCACACGATCAAATCCACCTATCCTGGTGACGCCAACTACCTCCCGGCCGACCCGTCGATCATCATCGTGATCGGCACCACCGGCCTGGTAGCGAGCGGCGGTTCGGCGACCTTCGTCCCGAACGCTGGCATCAGCGCCATCTACGGCGGAACCATCCCGGCCACGGCGACTCTGACCCTGGCCCCGGGCGCTGGCTTCGCGACTCCGACCGGCAACATCGTTCTCAGCGTGGGCGCCACCACCATCGGCACCTATACCCTGAACGGTGGAGTAGCCACCTACAGCGGTGCGCAACTCCCGGCGAGCATCCTTTATAACGCTGCCGCGCAGACGCTGACCGCCACTTATAGCGGCGACGCGAATTACGCTGGTGGAGCGTTCACCAACAGCATCACGGTAGCTAAGGCCACCCCGGTCATCGCCGTGGGTGCCAGCCCGAACTCCAGCAACTTCGGTCAGGCGATCACCTTCACGGTGACTGCTGCCCCGAGCACTGGATTCCTCGGACAGCCCACCGGCGGCGTGAACCTCATTGACTGCGGCGCCGGCGCCGCGGCCCCGGGTTGCGCTGGTGCGGTCACCCTTAACGCTACGCCGATCGTGCTCGCTAACGGCACCGGCACCTACACCACTGGTGTGAACCTCACGCCTGGTGTGCACAACGTATACGCGGCTTACCTGGGAGACAACAACTTCCTGGCCAACAACGCCGCCGTCACCACGGAAACCGTCAACGCCAGCAACGTGAGCGTCACGGTGACCCCGTCCACCTACTCCACGCCGCTCAACACCACGGTCGTCTACACGATCCTGGCCCAGAGCAGCCTCGGAGCTCCGGTCGGAACGGTAACTCTGTACGATTCGATCAGCGGCGCCGCGGTCAATCCCGGAACCTGCTCTGGAGTCGCCCTTGTGGCTCTGGCGCCCCCGGGCAACCCGCCGTCTTCGCAGGTCGTCTGCTCGGTGACTTACGACAACAGCGCCCCGGCCGCTCAACACGGTAAGGGTACGCACATCATGACGGTGAACTACATCGCGGGCAACGCGACCTTCACCAACTCCAGCTCCGCGGCCGTCACGGTCACGGTCGGCGTTTCGCCGGTCAACATCAGCCAGCCGGTCTCCTCGGCCACCAACTCTTATGTATACGGTGGTCTGACCACGCTGTCTGCTCAGCTGACGCCTTCCGCTCCGACTCCGGTCTACTCCGGCGCGGTGAACTTCTACGACAACGGTACGCTCATCCCCGGTGCTGTCACTGGCATCGCCACGGGCGCCCCGTCTCTCGCCGGAGTCTTCCTCACGGCCGGTACGCACACCATCACTGCTCAGTTCGTGGGCGACAGCAACTACGCTCAGTCCCCGGTCTCCGCCAACACGGTGATCATCGTGTCGAAGGCCACTCCGGTGGTCTCCTACATCGGTGGACCCTTCATCACCACCTACGGCGGTCTCCTGACCACGAGCCAGATCCAAGTCTCGCTCGCTCCGACCAACGGCCTCACGCCCACGGGTACGGCGACCCTCTCTACGGGCGCCATCACCCTGGCGACGGCTCCGGTCGCGGCCTGCGCCGGCGCTCCGCAGCAGCCGGCCTGCGTCACCTTCACCAACGTACAGTTGCCGAACAACGTCAACGTGGGCGCCGGTCAGAACCTGACCGTTACCTATAACGGCGACAGCAACTACAGCACCGCTGTGAACTCCGCCAGCAACCTGACGGTCAACATCGCGGCGGCTAACGTCACTGTCACCTCGGCTCAGATCACTGGCCTCCTCCCGGGTACCCCGGTCTACGGCCAGAACCTGACCTTCACGGCAACCTTCACCGGCCCGGGCGCAGTCCCGACCGGCATCATCACCTTCTTCGTGGATGGCACGACGGGCATCTGCTCCGGCGCGACCATCACCGCTGGCGTCGCGACCTGCACGGTCCCGGCGACCCCGGCCAACAGCCTTGGAGTGGGCGTGCATAACGTCTCGGTCACCAGCTACTCCGGTGATCCGAACCACACTCTGACCGGCGGCACGACGACTCAGTACGGTCCGTTCACGGTCGCTCCGGCCAACACCACCACGGTTCTGGTGGATACGCCGAATCCGTCCACTCCGGGTCAGGTAGTCACCTTGGTCGCGACCGTTTCGGTCAACGCCCCGGGCGTGGCTTCGGTCCTCGGCAACACGGTGAGCATCCTTAACGGCTCCAGCGCCCTCACGGCCGCT